>JBAQMW010000137.1:0-9718 GCA_049303155.1 Thermodesulfobacteriota bacterium
CCGCCGGAAGCGGTTGCCCTTTTAAAAACCCGCCAAGTAAGTATATCAGTTCTTAAGCGGCACGTGCTTAATGGCCGATATAATCTTCCCGCCCTCCGGGCTTAGGGCGAACTCTATGTATTCCTTGGCAATGCCCCCGGGCTTGCCCTTTGTAACGATATTATAGTCCTGATAAAACCCGTAGGTTTCGGGATTCATGTCAGGAAGATTGTTGTCAATAGTAAGAGTCTTTACCCCGTCCTCATAGCCGTATATCTGCTGACCAACCGCCCCTTCGTTCTCCGAAACGAGTTTATTCGTGTAGAGAACCGGATTAACCTTGCCTTCGGGACGCAACTCCGAAACCTCGCCGTACGGAGCCACGCGCTTGCCCATCGTATACTTGACGCAGGGCTCGATCATGACGCTTTTTATCTCGATATCGTTTCCGCCGAGTTCCTTCCAGTTTTTTATCTTGCCCGAGAAGATACCTTTAAGTTGCGCTGATGTAATATTGTTAATCGGGTTATTCTTGTTCACAACCAACACTATCGGAGACTTGGCTATGACCGTATTATAAGCGCCTTGGGGAAGGTTTTCGGAAAGCCCGTTTTGAGTGCTCACGCCCATGGTAAAGGCGCCTTCCGCCGCGAGATAAACCCCTTGCATGCAGGGATGAGATTTCACCGTTACCTTGACTTCCGGATTTTTTGCGACGAACGCCGCTCCGAGTTTTTCCGCGAGCGGGACGCTGCACGGGTCTCCGGCTATCGTGATTTCACTATCCGCGCCAAACGCCGAGGCGGCGTGGACTATGAGAAAAACAAATAGATACGTTAAAAGTTTTTTCATGGTGTATCATCCTCCTTATTTTTTAGAAACCGGACAACGTCCGGCGGCATTTTGACTCGCAACGTCAACATAGGTTATCGTCCTCTTGAACCCCTTAAACGGTTTGCCGTCCACTTCTATGTAAGGGTCGGGGCCGAAGAAGTTAAGCCTTCCGCCTGATTGCGGCGGGGTTAATAGCACGTCCCTGCCTCTTGAGAAGAGTATCCTGTTCTCGTCTATGGAGCCGAAATAATAGTTTCCCTTCGACGGCTCCTTGCTCGCCTCGGATATATCAACAGGCACCCACCCAAAGCCGGGCACGAAAAACTTTGCCCAGCAATGATACCCTCCCTCGACTGTCTTGCTCGCTCCTTTAGCCACGCTCAGAGGAAAACCCATTTCAAAAACAACAGGGACTCCGGACACCTGCATGAGCGACGAAAAGAAAGAATGAAAATCAGTGCAGTTTCCGGAACCTTTACGCCCTTCCCCTATGGAAAGGCAAATCCTTTTAACGTCCCCCTTGCCCCATCCTGCCACGCTTTTATCATAAGCCATGTTCTTAAGCGTAAAGTCATATATGCCTCTTGCTTTTTCAACAATCGTCGTTTCCCCGCTGATGGCCTCCGCGGCGAACCTCCTTACCCTGTCATCGTGGACAGCAAAGGCGCTCGGCTTGAGATACCTCGAAAAAGCCTCTTTATCTATTGTCTCGGCCTTGGAATACGTAAAATCCTTAATCCCCCCCAACCCCCCTTTGGGAAAAGGGGTAACCTTATTGCTAATCTCATTTCGCTCGACCACAAACCTCATGGAAAAAGCGAACTTCCCGTCAATCGCGGAAGGCTTAAAATAAACGATACTATTCCCCCATTCGGAATCGCGGGTTATTTCATAGGACGAGGGGGCGTTTATCTCCATATCGAGAATCGACTGGCCTTCGGAATCAAGGGGGTACGGCACCCATACCTTTATTGATTTGGCATTGAGCGGCACTCCCGACGCCTCGAAGGAATATGAGACCTCGACCGTTCTTTTCTTTACTCCGTCCGAGCACGAAGTAATTGAGACAAATAAAAAGACCGCAAGAAGCGGCCGTAAAAGACCGGTATTGTCGAACATGCGCACCATTATAAGAGGATGCTTACCGTAGGCCGGGTGATGGATAAGTCCTCGGTAGCCAAAGAAAAACTCTTTTTCTCCACGACCTTGACGAATATTTCAAGATACCTGAGTTCCATGTCAGCGAACCGTCAACCCTTTTTATTCCTTCTTTATTCCTTTTCGCTTTCCCTGCCGCAAAAATCACACCTTAACATACGCCCCTCCCTCAGCCTTATAAACGGCCTTTGGCTTAATCTTGGCAACGGTAAGAGCCGCCTTCGCGTCAGGAAGCGTGTCCCCGGAAACAGTTATTACAAGGTCGCAGTAAGCCGCGAGAGACGGCGGGGACGGATTAAGCCTGAAAGCCACGCCTTTTTCCTTTAGGATTTTTTCCGCCTTCAAGACCCTATGAGTGGAGCCGAAGGCAAGCAGGTATTCCATAATGCGCCGCCGTATTGGTAGGAAGAGACCTCAGGGCAATCAGCCATTGAGCCTGTTTTTGTAGAATGGAAAACCGAGGCAGAGTTCCCTTACCTCGTTTTTTATTTTATCGAGTTCCTTTTCGTCCGAGCGGTTCGCGAGCGCTCTGTCGATGAAAGAGGCTATAACATGCATCTCCTTTTCCTTCATGCCGCGCGTCGTTACTGCCGGCACGCCGAGCCTTACGCCGCTTGTGACCATAGGGCTTTGCGTGTCGAACGGAATGGTATTTTTGTTGGCGGTTATGCCCGCCTTAACAAGGGCATCTTCGGATTCCTTTCCCGTAAGGCCTTTTTTCGAGACGTCAAGGAGCATAAGATGGTTATCGGTGCCGCCTGAGACGAGCGTAAAGCCTTTTTCGATAAGGGCTTCGGAAAGGGCCTTGGCGTTGGCCAAAACCTGTTTCTGATATGTTTTAAATTCCGGCTCAAGAGCCTCTTTGAACGCTACCGCCTTGGCGGCTATGACGTGCATCAAGGGGCCGCCCTGTATGCCGGGGAATATCTTTTTATCTATCTCTTTTTTGAACTGCTCGCGGCACATGATCATGCCCGAGCGCGGGCCGCGAAGGGTTTTATGCGTTGTCGTCGTTACGAACTCGGCGTGCGGCACGGGGCTCGGATGAAGTCCGGTCGCGACAAGTCCGGCTATGTGGGCTATGTCAACCATCACCATGGCGCCTATCTCGTCGGCGACTTCACGGAAGGCCTTGAAGTCTATAATCCTCGGGTACGCGCTCGCTCCGACGACTATGAGTTTCGGACGGTGCTGCTTGGCTAACTCCCGCGCCATGTCCATGTCTATTCTGTGGTCTTCCTTTTTAACTCCGTAAAAAACCGCGTTATAGAGCTGGCCCGAAAAATTGACCGGGCTTCCGTGAGTAAGATGCCCTCCGTGAGAGAGGTTCATGCCCATAATAGTGTCGCCGGGCTTTAAAACGCTCATATAGACAGCCATATTGGCCTGAGACCCGGAATGGGGCTGCACGTTTACGTGCTCGCAGTTGAATAGTTTTTTCGCCCTCTCTATTGCGAGCCGCTCTGCCACGTCAACGTATTCGCACCCGCCGTAATAGCGTTTTCCGGGATAGCCTTCGGCGTATTTGTTAGTCATGACGGAGCCGGTCGCTTCAAGCACGGCCTCGCTCACAAAGTTTTCCGAGGCGATTAACTCCAACTTATATTCCTGCCTCTCGGTCTCGAGCCTTATGGCGTCGAATATTTCAGGGTCAAATGATTTAAGGAAAGACATATTCGTTAATCCCCCTTACCCCCTTTGGAAAAGGGGGTAACTTTTGGTCTCCGTTATTTTTTTTCAAGCTCTTTTATTTTATCGAGTCTTTTCTGGTGCCGTCCTGCGGCGAATTTCGCCGTAAGCCAAGCCTTTAAAATATCCCTCGCCGCGGCCTGGGTCACCACCCTCGCGCCTATGACGAGTATGTTGGCGTCGTTATGTTCCTTGGCCATGGTCGCCGTCAAGACGTCAGTAACGAGCGCGGCCCTGACGTTCGAAAACTTGTTCGCCACTATGCTCATGCCTATGCCGGTGCCGCATATCAAAACCCCTTTGGGTATTTCTCCGGAAGAGACCTTCGCGGCTACGGCTGCCCCGTAGTCCGGATAATCCACGGATTCGTCTCCGTTCGTGCCCATGTCAATCGCCTCGAAGCCGAGTTCCTTGAGAAAACCTTTAAGGTCGTCCTTGAGTTCCGTTCCCGCGTGGTCGCTCGCTATGGCAATCTTTTCCATAATCCCCCGGACCCCCCTTTGTAAAAGGGGGGAACCAATTTCTTCAACCCTCGAACTTCTTGAATACCAAGACCGCGTTAGTTCCGCCGAAGCCGAACGAGTTGGAAAGAGCGGCGTTTACGGAAGAATCCCTCGCGGCGTTCGGAACGTAATCGAGGTCGCACTCCGGGTCAGGGGTCTCGTAATTCATAGTGGGGCAAATGGTTTTGTTTTTAATGGACATGACGGTAAGAGCGGCCTCCACTCCTCCGGCCGCGCCGAGGAGATGGCCTGTCATGCTCTTTGTCGAGCTTATTGCCAGACGCTTCGCGTGCTCGCCGAAAACCGCCTTTATGGCCTTGGTCTCGTTCATGTCGTTATAAAACGTGGACGTGCCGTGGGCGTTTATATAGTTTATGTCCTCCGGGTTTACGTTTGCGTCTTTTAGCGCCAAGGCCATGCACCTTGCCGCGCCCTCGCCTTCGGGGGCCGGCTGGGTTATGTGAAAGGCGTCGGCGTTCATTCCGTATCCGGCTACCTCGGCGTATATGTTTGCCCCGCGCTTGCGCGCGCTTTCGAGTTCTTCCAAGAAAAGCACTCCCGCGCCTTCTCCGATGACAAACCCGTCTCTGTCTTTATCGAAAGGCCGGCTCGCCTTTTCCGGAGCGTCGTTCCTCGTTGAAAGGGCTTTCATTGCGTTAAATCCGGCAACGCAAAGAGGCGTTATCGTCGCCTCCGTGCCTCCGGCTATCATGCAATCCGCATCCCCTCTCTGGATTATCTTGAAGGCGTCGCCTATGGAGTGGGTTCCGGTGGCGCACGCGGTAACGGCGCAGCTATTCGGCCCCTTGGCGCCTATCTGTATGGAGACCTGCCCTGAGGCGAGGTTTATTATGACCATTGGTATGAAAAACGGCGTAATCTTATCCGGGCCTTTTTCCCTCAAGACGTTAGTCCAGTGCTCTATCGCGGGAAGCCCGCCTATGCCCGCGCCTATGTAAACGCCGACCCGTGTTGCATTCTCTTCGGTTATGGTAAAGCCTGAGTCCTTAAACGCCTCAAGTCCCGCGTAGAACGCGTACTGGATGAACTGGTCCATCTTCTTGACTTCTTTTTTTTCTATGACGCCGGAGGGGTCGAAGTCCGGCACCTCGGCGGCTATGCGCACGGGAAAGTTCGAGGCGTCGAACTTGGTTATGGTCCTTATGCCGGACTTCCCCGAAATGGCGTTCCTGTACGTCTTCTCCCTGCCCGTGCCGAGCGGAGACACTATGCCGACGCCTGTTATAACGACTCTTCTTCCCATGGCCTTATTAAGCAGGGGTGACCCCTGCACCCGCAATGTTTTAACTTGCATCACGGCGTGCATACCGCTGTGGTTTATCAACTCATCGTGCCGTCCGCAAGGACAGGGCTGAGCCCTGCGCCCTCAATGTTTTAATCTGCCCTGCAAAATATCTCGGTTTACAATATGTTGAGGTTTTTCGTAGCGCCTCCCTTTAGGGTTGCGGTCTTTACAGCAGGGCTAAAGCCCTGCCCTACGTTCATTGCGCCGTCCGCAAGGACTTAAAATAAGGGCGAGCGGGATATACCCGCCCGCGCGAAAGGTGCGAAAAAACACTAAAACCTCTTTACTTGCCGGATTTCTTCTCGATGTATTCCACGGCGTCATTAACCTTCTTTATCTTTTCCGCGTCCTCGTCCGGTATCTCTATCGAAAACTCCTCTTCGAACGCCATGACCATCTCGACCGTATCGAGCGAGTCAGCGCCCAAGTCCTCGACGAAAGAGGCTTCCGGCTTGACTTCCTCTTCTGACACACCGAGTTGCTCTACTATTATCTTTTTTACCCTGCTTGCCGTAGACATTTTCTTCCCCTCCTCAAAGGTTTAAGCGATGTTTTTAAGGCAAAATACGTAAAAGAATGTATAACATCTTGAATCGGCAAAGTCAATTCCGTTATACGTAAAGGAATGTCATTGCGGTTTTTTCTGCCATTTTTCACGCATCACGCATAACGTATAACGCACACGTTTTACGGTCTTTCTCACATGAACATTCCGCCGTTTATGCTCAAGACGTGTCCGGTTATGTAGCTTGCCGCGTCGGATGCCAAAAACACCACCCCGTCCGCCACGTCGTCCGCTGTTCCGAGCCTTGAAAGAGGAATCTGGCTTATGAGCGCGGCGCGCGCGGCCTCGGGCATGGCCTGAGTCATGGCAGTATCAATGAAGCCCGGAGCAACGGCGTTGCACGTAACGTTGCGCGAGGCGAACTCCCTCGCGACACTCTTCGTAAGCCCTATCATGCCGGCCTTGCTCGCCGAGTAGTTGGCCTGCCCCGCGTTGCCCATAAGCCCGACGATAGAGGCGATATTGATGATGCGTCCGTAACGGTTTTTGCTCATCACCTTTACAACGGCCTTGGTGCAATTAAAGGCGCTCTTCAGATTCACGTTAATGACAGCGTCCCACTCGTCTTCGGTCATGCGGAGAAGAAGCTTATCCCTCGTTATTCCGGCATTATTCACGAGTATGTGGAGTCCTCCCAAAGACGCGACCACGTCCTCCGCCATCTTTTCGGTCTCGGCGAAATTGCTTACGTTCACTTTAAGAGCGATTGATTTTCTTCCGAGAGATTCGATTTCTTTTGCGGTAGCCTCGGCCGCGTCGAGATTGATGTCAACGACCGCGATATTCGCGCCCTCCTTTGCGAGCCTGAGGCATATCGCCTTGCCTATGCCCTGCGCCCCTCCTGTAATCAGCGCCGCCTTGTCCTTGAAAATCATCATGGCCTCCTTGAGAATTCTTTTATCCCAACGCCTCTTTAATCTTACCCAAATCCTCGGGAATTGAAAAGTTAAGAGTTTGTATGCCCTTGTCTATCCTTTTTACGAGGCCTGAAAGAACCTTGCCCGGGCCTATCTCTATTGTTGCCTCCACGCCACAGGCGGCCATCCTCTTTATTATATCAACCCATCTTACAGACTCTGTCAACTGGCGCTTAAGAAGCCCTCTTACCTTCGAGACGTCGCTTGAAGGAGCGGCCTCTACGTTGCTTACGAGAGGAAAAGAAAAAGCGTTGAATGAAATCTTCGAAAGTTCATTATCAAGCCTCTCTGCAGCGGGCTTCATGAGGGGCGAATGAGACGGGACGCTTACCGGCAACGGAAGCACCCTCTTGGCGCCTCTTTCGGATGCGAGATTTCCCGCCCTCTCGACCGCTTTTGCCTCGCCTGAGATTACTACCTGCTCAGGGCTGTTGATATTAGCAGCAACCACGGGCTCGTTTTCAGTCGAGGTCTCTTTGCAAATCGCTTCGACAACGTCCGGGAAAAGACCCAATATCGCGCTCATCTTCCCCGCCCCGATTGGCGAACTCTCCTGCATGAATCTGCCCCGAAGCCTGACTATCCTGACTGCGTCCTTAAAACTCAAAACCCCGGCGCATACGAGAGCCGTATATTCGCCGAGGCTGTGCCCTGCGACGAAGGAAGGGGTCAGTTTGTATTCGTTATCCAGCACCCGCAACGCCGCCACGCTCGCCGTAAGTATCGCGGGCTGAGTGTTTTCGGTTTTATTGAGTTCCGCTTCAAGCCCGTTGAAGCAAAGAGAGGCCATGTCAAAACCCAATACTTCGCTCGCCTCTTTAAAGACATCTCTTGCAACAGAATAGGCCTCGCAAAGAGATTTACCCATTCCGATTGCCTGAGAGCCCTGACCGGGGAATATAAAGGCTATTTTTTTCAATCAGGAACCCCTCACCCTACCCTCTCCCCCAAGGGGAGAGGGAAAAAAGACTCAATCATGTTCGCAATAACCGATAAATTTACCGCCGTCAGCCCACCCTACCACCTTACTATTTGCGAGGCCCACGTAAGCCCGCCTCCGAATGCAACAAAAAGTAAGATATCTCCCTGCTTGATACGACCCTCTTTTATTGCCTCGTCAAGGGCTATGGGGATGCTTCCGGCGGATGTATTTCCGTATTTTTCGAGATTAGTGAAGACCTTTTCTTCAGGAAGATTAAGCCTCTCCCTTATCGCGTTTATAATCCTCATGTTGGCCTGATGGGGTATGAGGAGCGATACGTCCGAGCCCGTAAGCCCGCTGTCGGCAAGGACTTCCTTTATCGCCTCCCCCATGGTGCGAACCGCTATCTTGAATGTTTCGTTTCCCTTCATCTTGAGATACGGCGGCTCGGTTTCAGAGGCGGATTTTTTGTCGAACACACTATGGGAAAACTTAGCCGGAGCGTAGAGCATCTCCCAGTAACGGCCGTCGGAATGTATGCGGGACGAGAGTATGCCGCTTTTGCCGTGCGAGGCGCTAAGTACCGCCGCCCCTGCGCCGTCCCCGAAAAGCACGCAGGTGGAGCGGTCTTTCCAATCCACTATGGTGGAGAAAAGGTCAACCCCTATGACGAGGGCGTTCTTTACTGTTCCGCTCTTTATGTATTTATCGGCTATGTCAACGGCGTAGAGAAATCCGGAGCACGCGGCCGAAACGTCAAAGGCCGGTATGCCCGGAGTCAACCCTAATTCGTTTTGAACGAGGCACGATACGGACGGAAACACCATGTCCGGCGTTACCGTGCCGGTTATGACGAGGTCTATGTCTTTGGGATTTATTCCGGAGGCCTTAATGGCGTTCTTGGCGGCCTTTATCGCGAAGTCCGAGGTCTTCTCGCCGCTCGTTACGCGGCGTTCCTTGATGCCGGTTCTCTCTCTTATCCAATGGTCGGTGGTTTCAACGAGTTTGGCGAGGTCGTGATTTGTCACGACGGTCGGAGGCACGTAACTGCCGCAGCCTATGAACTTGCTTTTTAGAGTATGCATTGTCAGTTTTGGCGCCTCGTCTGCAAGGTATATGCCGGGGATAGTATGATTTTTTACGAGCCTGTTGCCGGCTATCCGGTCTGCCGCTCAGAGACTATGGCCAGGTCTTTATTCTTTGCGAGCTCTTCGTTCATGTGCGCCGTAACGCCGCATTTTATGAACTCGTTTGCCCTGAAGATTGCGTTTTTAATGGCCTTCGCGCTGGACGAGCCGTGGCTTATGATGCATATGCCGTCTATGCCTAAAAGAGGCGCACCGCCGTATTCGGCATAATCCAGTTTCTTTTTGAATTTGGCAAAAGCGCCTCTCGCAAGGAGATACCCGACCTTCGCCAAAAGGCTTTCCTGCATGTTTTTCTTTAGCATCGCGACCATTGCCTCGACAAGCCCCTCGCCGAACTTGAGCGCGACGTTCCCGACGAAGCCGTCCGCGACTACGACGTCTATATCGCCCTTGAACACGTCCTTGCCTTCGACATAGCCGATGTAGTTCAGGGAGGATTTCTTGAGGAGTTCGTGAGTAAGACGGGTGAGTTCGTTGCCCTTGCCTTCCTCTTCTCCGTTCGAGAGAAGGCCTATCTTCGGGTTATCCTTGCCAAGCACGTATTTGGCGTAAACGTCCCCCATTATCGCGAAGTGCGCGAGGTGTATGGGCTTGCAATCCACGTTGCCGCCGACGTCGAGTATGGCGACCTTGCCGTCTTTTATGGTGGGCCAGCAAACTGTTATGGCCGGCCTTTCGACCCCTTCGAGCCTTTTAA
>JBAQMW010000138.1:0-7419 GCA_049303155.1 Thermodesulfobacteriota bacterium
ACACCATAATAACAGGCGGCGGAGGCGGCATCATGGAGGCCGCCAACAAGGGCGCGATTCTGGGAGGAGGAAAATCCATCGGCCTCAACATAACCCTTCCCAAGGAGCAGAAGCCGAATACGTTTCAAAGCCAATCGCTTCAGTTCAGGTACTTCTTCGTCAGAAAGGTCATGTTCATAAAATACGCCATCGGATACGTCTGCATGCCCGGCGGATTCGGAACCCTCGACGAATTCTTCGAGGCCCTTACTCTCATACAGACCCTGAAGATACATCCCTTCCCCTTGATACTCTTCGGAACCGAGTACTGGAGGCCGGTAGTGGATTTTATGGAAAATAACATGTTAAAATACGGCACAATATCGCCGGAGGATTTGGGCATAATAACAATCACCGACGACCCTCAAGATGTCTTGAAGATAATCAACAAGCACAGGCAGTGGAAGCTCAAGCGGATAAGGGAAGCCAAAGGCAAGAAGATTCATAAGAAGAAAGGGGGACTAATCTAAATGACTCGCGCAATAAAGGTTTTGTTGGCGGTATTCATGACTTATCTCCTGGCCGGATGCGTAGCGGCCCCGTATCAAGAATCCTACGACGCGGCTCTTAAGGCGTCCCGTTACGAAGATGCCTACGCCATACTAATGGACGTATGCGCCAAAGAGCCGCTTCCTTCGGTTTGTAAGGACATGGTCTCGATAAAGGCGAGATACGCAGGCCAGAAGTTCGACAGGATTAAGGTGGATGTTGCCGGAGAAAAGAAGCCTCTTTCGTTAAAAAGAATCTCCGAGTTCAAGGACGAGGCATCCATGATAAAGACGCTTGATCCGTCGATGGACGTCTCGGCGATAGTTTCGGAATTGGAAGGAGAAACAAAAAAGACGCTTTCGGCCGCGGATAACGCGAGGAAGGAAGCCGCGGAGTTTATAAAATCGGGCGAAAGGATAAAGGCGGCTGATTCGATGAGGTTTCTGTATTCGCTCGACCAAGGCGCTGAAAGCGAATTCAAGGAGTTTATGGATGCTACGGGCGCGGCGGCCTACGAAGAAGGAGTAAAGGCGGCGTCAAGCGAAAATTGGAAGTCGGCCCGCAGGGCGTTCGGGGACGTTAAGTATATTTCCCCCGGGTATAAGGACTCATTGGAAAGATTCACGGAAGCAGCGAAGAAGGATACCTACGAATACCATCTGGAAGAGGCCGCAACGGCCCTTAAGGCCGGGGACTACGACAAGGCCATAAAATATTATAACGGCGCGCTCGGTTATAAAAAGACCGACGAGGCAACGAGCGCCCTCGCAAAGACAAGGTCGTCTTACGCGGAATATCTTTTCTCGAAAGGCGTGGACGCGGCCTCTAACGGAAGCCCTCTCGCGGGAGGAACGTTCTTCGTAATGGCAATAGAGGTCATGAAGGAGATACCGCGCGACAGGGTGAGGGGAGTCGTCGTGCCGTCTCAGGACATATCGAGGGTCATAAACGAACTCTTTGTAAAGGGCAAGGAAGAGAAAGCCGGCGGCAACGCCGGGCTTGCCTACGCCTACGTTGACGCCATATCGAAGATACAGCCGGATTATCCCGACATTTCGGCGATGAAGGAAGAACTTAAGGCCGAGATAAGAAAAAAGTCTCTGACGTCTCTTGCCGTGATACCGTTTCGGGGGCCTACGTATAATCCGGACGCCGGGAAGGTGATGACGTCCAATACGCTCCATTTTCTCTACAAGGAACTCTCAAACGACATAAGGATACTCGAGAGGACGGCAATGGAGGCCCTTTTGAAGGAGTCCGAAGTCAAGGCGCTTCAGGGCGGGGAAATCGACAAGGGGCTTTTGGGCCTCATAGACGCGGATTATCTTCTCATAGGGGACGTCGGCGATTATAGGGTTGATTCGACCGTTGCCGACAGCATGAAGACTGTCAGGGCCAAGACCGACGTCAAGAAAGTATCCAACCCGGAATATGAAAGATGGGTGTCAAAGGGAAAGAGCGGGCCGGAGCCTTCGATGCAAATCGAGGAGACTGTTTACGAGAACGTCAAGTATAAGGTAAGCACCACTAAGAAGACCGTTACCGTAAGCCTCGGCTACAGGATAGTGAACTCACTCGGGTATGTCGTATATTCCGGCATGGCGGAAAAAAGGGACGAGGCCGCCGACGATTCCTCGGAGGGCGTCGAGATAGGGGATTTAAAGATAATCTCGAAGGTTGCGAACGTTCCGGCCGACAGCGAATTCTTGAAGGCCGCGCAGACCAAGGTGGTGGACGATATGGGCGCGGATTTGAAGAAACTCTTCTCCAGTCCCGAAGTCAGGCTCGTTAAGGAAGCCAAAGAGATGGTCTCTAAAGGCAACTTCAAGGGCGCGGTGGAGAACATGACAAAGGCCATGTTTATAGCAGAGAAAAAGGGGCTTCCCATAAAGGCCATGGAAGAAGAGATAAGTGCGCTTCTCATGGAAGGAAAGCTTTAAGGCGTGACACCTGCACCCATAATGTCTTAACTTACCTCGTGCCATGCGAACCACCGAGGCTTATTTATTCATTGTGCCGTCCGCAGGGCAAAGGGCGTTTACGCCGGGTATGGTGTGATTGGAAAGACGGCGATATACCTTTTCCCAACACCTCCTTTGCGGGAGCAGGTTTGCAACCTGCTCCTATAAGTTCGTGATTGCTCTATGCGAAATATTTGGTTCAGGTTATAAACCTGAACCCGCAGGGAGAATCGCAGACCTAAAGGTCTGCCCTACGTAAAGATACAAGGGGGACGGAAGATAGTGAAAAAAACACTTTTTAAATGTTTAATGCCAACGCTTTTCATGGCGGCGCTTTTGTTTGGCGCCGTAACCGCTGTTAAAGCCGAGGAGGCGGCAACTAAGGCCGAGGAAGTTCCTGCTAATATCGAAGAATCTCCTGCCAAGGCCGAAGAAGTTCCTGCCAAGGCCGAAGAAGTTCCGGCTACAATCGAAGAAGTTCCTGCCAAGGCAGAAGAAGTTCCGGTAAAGAGCATAGGCGAGATTGAACTCTGCGCCGCGAGGGCCGCGGTTAAGAGCGATTTTGCCGAGGCATTGAAGTATTGCTCGGAGCTTACCGGGTCTTCTTATTCAACGGGCAAATTCATGCCGTTCATGGCCTATGTGGCGTGGAAGGCGGGGGATTCCGCTCTCGCCCTGAAGTTGCTCGAAGGCAGGACAGATGAATATAGCGGCTACGTGCTTCGCATGGTAAATCCTTCGGCGATAATTCCGGGCGCAAAGGCCGGCGTAAAAGATGTCCTGCCGTTTTTCATAAAAACTACTAATAAGAACGGAAGTATTTCCCTGGGAGTGCTTCCCAAGGCCGTTGAAAAGGCCGCGCTTCAGAGGGCCTTTTACGCCGTGGCGCCCGAGCCGGACGTGAAGCAGGTCGCGCTCTTTAACGATAAGGTGCTTGCGTTTCCGGAGGCGTATTTCTTAGGGGGCGAGGTGCTTACGGAGGACGACGGCGAGGTGATATGCATGGCGTTCGTGGACGTCGGAGCGGTGCGCGGCGTCGTTGCCGCTTCCAAGCCCGACGCCAAGACGCGCGTAGGCGTCCTCATGAGAAAGGGCTCGGATAAGAGCAGGAAGTACCTCATCGCTGAACTCTCAAGCCGCGGTTACGTCGTGGAAGACTTGGGACGCGGGGATTTCTACGCCCTTGGCGAAAAGGCCGGCATGGTGGCCGTCGTTATCGAGGCGTTCGAGGAGCCGAAGGTGTCAGAGGGAGTCCTCGGAAGTAAATTCAAAAACATAGAAACTCCGGTAACGCTGACCATATATAACGCGGCAACGGGAAAGGTAGCAACCGAACTCAAGGGCAGGTCCTCGATGGTTCACATAAGCGAGGAGAAGGGTATCGAGATTTCAACAAAGAAGTCCTACGAAAAACTCTATGACGCCCTTAATTTCGCCATATTGGGCATGGAAAAGGACGTCAAGGGTTTCGCCTCCGGCCTGCCTCCTTTGGAGGTGGCGATAAAAACAATCGAGGTGTTTTCAAGCAGCTACAAGGCCTACGCCAAAAATCCGGCCGGAGAGATTATTCTTAAGAACAATACCCCGAAACCCTTCGGCAGCGTAAAGGTTTCTATTTCCATAAAAGATTATACGGACTACCCGACCCAGTTGGAAGTAGGAGAACTTCCGTCCGGAGGGACGATAACAAAGCCGGTTAATATCGTTTTCAACGGCTCGGTTGTGAATATTACGGACGACACCTTTGTCCAGTCCGAGGTGAAGGTTACGTACTTCGACGCCGGCGTCGAGAAAACCGTTATAAAGACGCACCCGATATACGTCTACGAGAAGCACGCCCTTGTTTGGGACGATAAGGGGAAGATAGCGTCTTTCATAACCCCGAAAGACCCGGTCGTTTCCGGATTCGCCACTTCCGCGGCCGGAGGCTACAGGGCCGCCAAGCTCAATAAAAACATGGTCAAGGCCAGAGCCGTGTTCGCGGCAATGGGCGTATTAGGCCTTGAGTACATGGAAGACCCGAATAATCCTTATAGCGTTGTTTACGGCCTTACTAACGTGGTTGACTTCGTGCAGTTTCCGAGGGAAACCCTTTCGAGAAAGGTCGGCGACTGCGACGATCTGACGAGCCTTTATTCTTCGGCCTTGGAGTCATTGGGCGTAAAGACGAAGCTCTTAGACGCACCCGGCCATATATACATGATGTTCGACACGGAGATTCCGGAGTCTCGCAAGGCCGAATTCGCTTTCCCTGAAAAGACGTATATACTTTTTAACGGAACCATCTGGATTCCCGTCGAGACGACCCTCGTAGGGTCTTCTTTTACCGAGGCGTGGAAAAAGGCCGTTGAGAACTATGCGAAGGAAAAAAACAAAACCAAGATAATAGATTTAAGCGAGGCCATGCAGATATATAAAGCCCCGAACCTGCCTCCGGCGCTTTTTAAGGACAAGGTGTCGAAGGAAGACATAGAGAAGAGGTTTCCGAACGAGCTTGAAAAGTTAGAGAAGGAAAGGGCTTCATATGTGGCATCCGGCCTCGAAGAAGGCGGCTATTACGGGCTTATGGAACTCATGGAGTTTTACGCCTCCGAGGGAATGTTGGACAAGGCAATCGAGGTTTCCAAGAAACTCTTGGATATGGATAAAAACGCGTTGCTTTTGAATAACGCCGGCAACGTGCATTTTCTCAAGAAAGACTACGACACTGCCATAAAATACTATAAGGAAGCCTCCTTAATGGAGCCGGACGACGCCGGAACTTATGTGAATCTCGCGAGGGCGCATCTGAAGAAAAAAGCGAAGAGGGAAGCGAAGGCGGCTTTTGAAAAGGCGATGTCCATTGACCCCAAGGTCAAGGAAACCTACGGCGGAATTTATGCCGAAATCAAAAAATAAGAGGAGGGTGTCATGAAAAAGAGTCTGATTTTGCCGGCAGTGTTTTTTGTGTTCGCGATATCAATGCAGGGTTTTGCGTATTCCGCGGATTCGTCGATAAATTCGTGGCTCAAGAGCATGGCGTACAGGCTCAAGGTCATATCCAAGACGGAAAAGACCCAATCAACGGCCGTCGTCGGAGTAAAGGGCGCGGAGCAGACTGCGAAGGAAGACGAGCTTTACTGGAAGCAGTCTCCTACAAAGGACGAGGAGATAAAGAGGTTTACCGAGGCGTATGATGCGGCCGAGAAGGGCAAAAAGGACGAGGCCGCAATCAAGCTCGAAGGTTTCGTAAAGGATTATCCCAAGAGCCCGCTTGTCAAGGACGCGAAAGCCGGAATAGACGCTCTTAAGGCGGAGGGTAAGTAAGGGATATGGCCGGACATCATTCGCACGGCGAAGAATTAAAGGACGTCACGGTTTGTCTTGAGGAAGAACAGATAGAGGCATTGAAAGAGCTTGCCATAGAATACACCTCCAAACTCAAACAGAACTGGGACATGAGCGCGGTCGTAAGAGTAGCGGTCGGGGATTTTCTCACCAAGATGGGAAAGATGGCGTAGAGTAGGGGACTGTCCCAGATTTACGGACGGAGCGAAGCGGAGTCGTAGAATCGGGACTGTCCCCGGATTGGTTGGACTGTCCCCGGATTGGATACAGCGGAAAATACACCACACCATGCGCGAAGAAGCCAAGGAAAAAATCAAAGACCTCGTGGAGCGGTTCCGCTTAAACCTCGACGTCTATAAAAAAACCTCTTACAACGAAACGCAACTCAGACGCGAATACCTCGACCCTCTCTTCGACGCCTTTGGCTGGGACGTTGCGAATAAGCAAGGCTACGCCGAGCAGTATAAAGACGTGGTTCACGAGGACGCGATAAAAATCGGCGTGTCGTCAAAGGCCCCTGACTACTCCTTCCGCATAGGCGGCCAAAGAAAATTCTTCCTTGAAGCTAAAAAACCCTCGGTCAACATCAAAGACGACACAAGCCCCGCGTATCAACTCAGGCGTTACGCGTGGAGCGCGAAACTGCCCTTGTCAATCCTTACTGATTTCGAAGAACTCGCCATTTACGACTGCCGAATAAAACCTAACCCAAATGACAACGTCGCCACGGGCCGCGTCGCCTATTACACATTCGAGCAATACGCCGAGAAGTTCGACGAGATATACGATATTTTCTCGAAGGAATCGGTTTTAAAAGGAAGCTTCGACAGATACATCGTATCATCCAAAGGCAAACGCGGCACAGCCGAGGTTGACAAGGAGTTTTTAAAAGAAATCGAATCGTGGCGCGACAGCCTTGCCAAAAATATCGCCCTCAGAAACGAAAAACTGACTGTCAAGGAACTCAACTTCGCTGTTCAGCAGACGATTGACAGGATAATATTCCTCCGCATATGCGAAGACCGGGGCATAGAAACCTACGGAAGATTGTTGGTGCTTAAAAACGGCGATAGAGTTTACAAACGCCTCATGGAACTCTTTTACTCAGCCGACAAAAAATACAACAGCGGCCTTTTTGATTTCGCTTCCGACAAACTCAGCCATACCCTCGAAATAGACGACAAGGTCTTGAAAGAACTCATCGAGGGCATTTATTATCCCAACTCGCCGTATGAGTTTTCCGTCATCGGAGCCGACATACTCGGCAACGTTTACGAGCAATTCTTAGGCAAGGTAATCAGGCTTACGGCAGGACACACTGCGAAGGTTGATGAAAAACCTGAGGTAAAAAAGGCAGGAGGCGTGTATTACACGCCTGATTATATCGTTGACTATATCGTCAAGAATACGGTGGGGAAATTGCTTGGAGATCCCCTCACCCTACCCTCCCCCACAGGTGGGGAGGAGAAAAGGGAAAAGGACGAAAACAATGCCTCATCTCCCTCTCCCCTTTGTAGGACAGGCGTCCCGCCTGTCGATGTTGGTGAGGGGGATGCTTCTTTTTCTTCCTCTCCCCTCGCGGGGGGAAATGCCCCTTTTTCTT
>JBAQMW010000139.1:0-1867 GCA_049303155.1 Thermodesulfobacteriota bacterium
GCCTTGGTCCCTTCCGTAAAATAGCGATTAAGGTTACCCCCTTTTACAAAGGGGGGTTAGGGGGGATTAAAAACCTCGCTATTTTACAAACCGGCGGTTTTCCCCAAAAATCAAAGTCTATTTTTGGGTTCCTTCGTGTATTCTCTTGCACGCGTTGTAGAGCTTGCCCGAAGAATCCTTGCAAACTTCATCGAGCGCGCTTTTGGCCTCCGGCGAATCAATCTTGCCGAGGGATAGCGCGGCAAGGGTGCGGAGTTCCTCGTTTGTATCCTTGCCGAACCATGCCGTCCTGAAGAGGACCTTTTTCAGGTATTGGATTGACCTGTCGTCCCGTATCATGCCGAGCGCCTTTATGGCCTCTCTCTGGAGGTCTATGTCGTCGGAAAAAGCCTCTTTCCTGAGCGCTATCTCCCCTATCGTATCGACCGCCGAGCCCTCTTTCAATACTCCGAGCGATATTATGGCCTGCCCCATGAGGCTTTTGTCGTTGCTTTTTTCCTTTAACGCCGAAAACAAAAGTTCCGTGGACTTGGGGGAATGTATCATCGAGAGACTTTTGAGCACTTCTTTTTTGACGCGCACGTCCGCGTGGTTATAGGCGGCCTCGAGAGAAGGAATGGCCTTTGGCCCGCCTACCGCGCCCAGAAGCGCCACCATCTGACGTATCGCGAACCACCTCGCATCGGATGTCATCTTCGTCTCGACCAGAGGCCGTATCTTTTCGCCGAAGCGGACGAGGGTGTTGAAAAGAATCCTTCTTGCCTGCGCCTCGTTTGTTTCGACGAGTTCGGTAATCATCAAAGAGGCGCCTGTCTCTCCGGACATTATTATAAGCTGTATGAGTGCGGGGCGCAAGGGTTCTTCTTTGCCGCCTATTCTTTTGACCATATAAGAGAGCGCTTCCACGGTCAGAAACCTCGAGAGGCACTCTCCCGCCCTTCTCCTTATGCCGCCGTCAGGGGCGAAGTCCGGGAACGTGTGTTTTCCGAACACTATGAGGCCGGGTATTGCCCTGTCGAAGTTTTTTTCGGTATATACGGCGTCAAGCTTTTCGCAGACGCGGGAGGCTATGTCGTTATAGAAGATGGCGTCGGTTTCTTTTTCAAGCTTTTTGACGAGCGCCTCCAATGTTTCGCTTTTTTCTTCCTCGGTCTCTTCAGGGCTTGCATCTTCTTCTTCTTCTTCTTGAACGTCTTCTTCGGCAAGTTCTTCGCTCTTTTCCTCTTTTTCCTTTTCTTCTTCTTTGATTTTTTCTTCTTCCTCGATTTTTTCTTTGAGCTCCGCCAGGTCTTTGTAGCTCATCTCGTTAAGGAGTATGCCCTTAACGCCGCTCTTCGCGAGTATCCTCTCGACCCCGCCCTTGGCGAACACGTCCTCGGCGTTTTCCGCCAGTATTCCGGCAAGGGTCTTGACGTCCTCGATTGAGACGTCCGGGGTTATGGTTATCATTCGTATCTTACGGTAGAAGAAAAGTTTCGCGAGCCCGGTTATCACCGCGTTTCCGGGGGACAGTTGAACGTTAGCGATTGAGATGCCTTTTTTATCCGCATTCCAGGTGAATTGGCCTTTTTGAGAGGTTTCTTTCTGTAACGAGGAATGAAAGTTTTTAATGGCGTTATCGAGGTTCGGATGACCCTGAGGATAAAAATTTAGCGT
Source organism: Thermodesulfobacteriota bacterium (assembly GCA_049303155.1). GTDB lineage: Bacteria > Desulfobacterota > GWC2-55-46 > GWC2-55-46 > DRQE01 > JBBTLC01. The sequence continues at coordinate 1,657 of JBAQMW010000139.1, forward strand.
CTTGACAGCCTTATTCAGTTCAATTAGTATGTTTGTGTGTTCCAGGCTCATTTTTATCCGTATTCTCCGTGATTTGAAACTGTTATACTTAAATTATCATAGCAAAATCGCAACATTTGTCAAATAAAACAATATCAACGGCAGGGTTATAGTGGCGAAGCATGTAGGGCAGGGCGGGGTACCCACCCCGAAGGGGAAGGGTCGTCCCTGC
>JBAQMW010000140.1:0-11676 GCA_049303155.1 Thermodesulfobacteriota bacterium
GTGCAGGACGTTACCGAGCAAAAACAAGCTGAGGCTGAACTCAAAAGGCTTTCCGTTGCCATAGAGCAAAGCATAAACATAATATTCATTACCGATAAAAAAGGCGTATTCGAATACGTAAACCGCATGTTCGAGGAGGTTACGGGTTATTCCAAAGAGGACGTCGTCGGCCAAACCCCGGAGATTTTAGTCTCGGGAGAGACGAGCAAGGCGGAGTACTTGGAACTATGGGAAACCGTGCTTTCGGGAAAGACATGGAGAGGGACTTTTAAGAATAAAAAGAAAAACAACGAATTTTTCTGGGTCAACGGCATCATAACGCCCATCATAGACGACAAAGGCGAGATAATAAGCCTCCTTGCCGTGCAGGAGAATATAACCGAAAAGATGCGCGACAAGGAACGGATAGAGTATCTTTCCGAGAGAGACGAACTCACCGGCCTTTACAATAGGGCGCATTTCATGCGCTTAATCGAGGAGTGGATATTCAGGAATAAATCCAAACAGGACGCGAAGGCCATGCTTGTTTTGATTAACCTCGACGGCTTCAATGCGTTTAACGACACCTACGGCCACTTGATAGGGGACGAGTACATCAAAACCACGGCCCGCACCCTCGAACTTGTCGCGCATAACATAGAGTCCCCGGAATTAAAGCACAGGTCCAAGGATTTTATCCTCTCGCGTCTCGGCGGGGACGAGTTCTCGCTCTTTTGCCCTCTCCTCTCCGCGGTTGAGGGGTTGGAGGTCTGCAAACTCGTAAGGCGGGTGTTCGAGGAGTTCCGCTTGGGCGAAGGGATAACCACGTTGACGGCCAGCGTCGGGGTTGTATTTTACCCGACCCACGCCACTGCGACCAAGGAACTCTTTACCACGGTTGACGCCGCTCTTCACAGGGCCAAGGAGTCAGGGGGCAACAAGACCCATGTTTTCAGGGCCGAGGACAGAGTGTTAGAGGGAATGCATTCGAGGATAAAGCAGAAAGACCTTATCGTGAAGGCCCTTCAGGCGAAGCGTTTCGAGCCGTGGTTCCAGCCAATAATGGACTTACGGACGGGCGAGATACACCACTATGAGGTTTTGGCGAGGATGCGCGGCGAGGACGGAAGCGTGATACTGCCGGCGTTTTTCATAGACGTGGCGGAAAAGTTCGGCATCATAGGAGACATAGACAGAATCATAACCGGAATGGCCATAGACGTGCTTTCCGAGATGAACAGGAAGGGGAAGACCAATACCTTCTGCATGAATCTTTCCGGCAACAATTTTTCGGACGAGGAGTTCTTCTCGTTCTTGGGGGAAAAGATAACCGGGGGAAATATAGAGAGCGGTCAGATAGTCTTCGAGATAACCGAGACTGCCGCGGTGCACGACCTCGGAAGAGCGCAGTCGTTCATCTCCGGGCTGAAGGAACTCGGGTGCAGTTTCGCCCTTGACGATTTCGGAGTCGGGTTCACGTCTTTCCTCTACTTAAAGCAGTTAGACGTGGATTACATAAAGATAGACGGCTCCTTTGTCCGTAAGCTCGACGAGAACAAGAGCGACCAGCTCTTCGTCCGCGCCATAACCGACGTTGCGCGCGGCATGGGGATAAAGACCGTCGCGGAGTTCGTGGAAAACGAGGACACCATGAAACTCTTGAAGATAATAGGCGTTGATTACGCCCAGGGGTATTACATAGGCAAGCCTTCTCCGGTTTTCGGCATGGAAGCGGTTAAGAAAAAGGCGTAGAATATCTTTGGAGGTTTTTTGGGTATGAGACGCAGTGGAAGAATATTTTTTGCGGCGCATGTTTTTATCGCAACGGTTTTCCTTGCCGCAGCAACCGCGCCTTGTCCCGTTTTATCGGCGGAGCCGCCTTTGACTGCTTCGCTTCCTTCGGCTTCGCTCAGGACAGGCATAGGCGAGAGGTTTTTAGGCGAGGAATTTAACTATAAGGTGGGCTTTTGGATATTCGACGGCGTCGCCGTTGCCAAAATAAAGATGGAAAAAAAAGGCGGCCTCTACGTTGCCACCCTTACGGCGCAGACGACAGGGGCAGTGCGGTGGCTGCATGCGAGGGAGGACGTATATGTCGCCACCCTCGAAGAAGTTGACGGGGGAAGGAGGTTCCGGACGCTGGTCTTTGAGGAAAGCTCCGTCATAGGCAGCAAGAGGAAGAGGTCCGTCACCGTGCTCGATAAAAACACAGGGACGCTTAAATGGACGATATGGAGAAAGGGAGTCGAAAAAGACAACGGGAGCCTCGCTGTCCTGGATGGCGTTTATTACGACGACCCTCTGGCGGCATTTTATAATTTCCGTTACGGGGCTTACGGCACGGTGGAGGAAAACAAGAAGTTTCGGATAAGGACTTTTCCCAAGGCCAGCAAGCAGGAGGTTGACATAGACCTGGACATCCGTTCCGCGCCGAATGCCGGGAATGGAAAAGAGGAAGCCGTGTATTTGGCGGACGCGAGGGTGGATAAAGACCTTTTTGATTCCTCGAGCGGCCTCGTTGAAATACTTTTCGACAAAGAACTCGTGCCGATAAGGGCCGTCGCCAAGGACATAGTCCTTTTCGGAGACGTAAGGGGAGAACTCACGAGGTAGGGCTTGAGGAAAATCAAATATCAAAAGTAGGGCAACCCCCTCACCCTACCCTCTCCGGGGTACCCGCCCCATAGGGCGGGTCGGGGGAGAGGGAGAAAATAAAACCCCCGCGGCCTGCTCATTTTTGTTATTCCCACAGTCGCCCCTTTTTGTCTTTGCCTCCTCTCCCCGGCGGGGAGAGGACTGAGGTGAGGGGTCTTTATTTCTCCTTTATCTTCCCTGCGTCCCCTCGCCCTGCGTTAGACAGATGACGGGCGTTTTTTCGAAGGCAGAATGAATATTATCGCGGCGAGCATCGAGAGCAGGCTTCCGTAGAGAAACGTCGCTTCCGGCCCTATTTTATCCCAGAGACTACCCCCTATAACGCTCGCCGGAAGAAGCATAATCCCCGATACAGTGTGAAAGAGGCCGAACGCCGTGCCTGTCCGTTCCGGAGCCGCGATTTTAGCGAGGTACGCCCTTTGTGTTCCGTCGCTCATGCCTTTGAATATTCCGTAGGTCAAAAAAAGCGCGATAAGAGCAGCCGCGTTCGAGGTCGCGGCGAATCCCGCGTATATGGCGGAATAGAGCAAAAAGCCGATGATAAGCATTTTCTTGAGACCTACGCGGTCGGCCATCCTGCCAAGGGGCGCGGCGGTAGAGGCGTAAACCACGTTGAAGGAGAGGTAGAGGAGTGGAATGAGCGGGTTCGGTATGCCGACATTCTCGGCCCGGAGTATTATGAAGGCGTCGCTCGTCGCGCCGAGGGAAAATATTCCTATGACGAGGAGATAGCGCTTAAACTCGCCGCCATTCGCGGAAAGGGAAAAATCAATGGCACGGCTTCTTTTTTCCGTGGAGCGTTTCTTTTCTTTTATGAGGAATATTATAAGGGCTACGGCGATTGCCGCCGGTATTATTGAAAGCAAAAACACGAGCCTTATGTTGCCTAAAAAAAGAATAAGAAGAATCGTTGCGAGCGCCGGCCCTATGACCCCGCCGATAGTGTCCATGGAGCGGTGGAATCCGAAGGCGCGGCCGAGGTTATGGTTTTCGGTTGACTCCGCTATTATGGCGTCCCTCGGGGATGTTCGCACGCCTTTGCCGAACCTGTCTATGAACCTTGCCGTAAGGACCCCTCCGGTTCCGGTTGCCGCGTAGAGCAAAGGGCGGGAGAGCGTGGATATCCCGTAGCCGAGGGTCATGAGGAGTTTTCTCTTTCCCAATACGTCCGAGAGCCACCCCGAAAATACCTTCAGGAGCGAGGCCGTTGATTCGGCTATGCCTTCTATTATCCCGACCGACGTTTTGCTTGCCCCCAGGACTCCGGTCAGGAAAAGCGGCACGAGGGGATAGACCATCTCGGACGAGACGTCCATGAAGAGGCTTACGAGGCCGGCGAAGAATACGTTTCTGTGGAGGCCGAATATTTTTTTGTCTTCCATGCGAGGGGTACCAGCCCCATAGGGCGGGTCGGGCGTTTGGATTGAGGGTTTTTTAACGCCGCCCTTTATCTTTCTATTTCCCTTCCGAACCAAACCGCTTTGCCGTTTATGTGCAGACGCTCCGGAGCGGCGACATAGGTGGCGTATTTCGCGTTGTCGCTTATGACGCGGATTTTTTTGTCCGGAAGGGGCTGAAGCCTTTTTATCATTATCATTCCGTCAACGGCCATGGCGTAGAGGCCGCCTTCCGGTTCGAGGTAGTTTTTGCCGTGGTCAATTAGCACGGTATCGCCCGAAAAGAGCGTCGGCTCCATGCTGTCGCCGCGCACCCTTATGAGAGACATGTTTTTCGGGTCGCCCTTTTTTTGTATCCAGTCGCGCCTGAAGGCGATTCGTATTTCAACGGACGGCTCAGGCGCAAGCCCTTCTCCCGCAGCTATTTCGCCGCTTACCCGCGGCACGAGGATATAGTCGCCTCCCGTAATATCCTTACCCGGCGGCACTTCCGTAATCTCGGCCTCGCCAGCGAGGAGCCATCCGGGGTCGCACCCCGAGAGGTTAACCAGACTTTCAAGGAAATCGGCGCATGGAAGCCTGTGTCCGTTTTCGTATCTTGTTATCGTGGTCTGAGTTACGCCGAGCTTTTCAGCAAGCTCTTCCTGGCTGAGCTTGGCTTTTTCCCTAACCAATCGTATTCTATTTCCAAGAGTTTCTATAACCATTTGTATTTAACCTTGACATATTATGACTTAATGGTTATAATATACCATGTAAGATAGATTTGCAACAAAAAAATGCAAGAGCAATACGGTTTTCATGAAGGTAGGCTATCCCGCAATTATAGCCGCATTACTCAGTAGGCGCAATAAAGTTCATAAGGCCGTTAGTCAATGAAAAACGTTTTACCGCCGCGTTTCTTTATATGCTCTTAGTTTCAGTTTATGTAAACCAAAACAGAATGTGCTTGACAAGCACATGTCTGAAACGTATAATATTTACATGAGCGGTTGTTTTATTTGATTTTATGACAATCGTTTATTTATATCAAGGTTTTTAAGCGCACGCTAATTTCAATATTTTGTGTCATAACTATATGATTTTATGGGTCTTTTATCTAACTGCGTTTTTACGCGCGGCTTGTTTTCGAATGTTTGTCGCAAGCATTGTTTCCAATGGCCGCTGAAATCCCATACGTGCGTATCATACACTTTTGACTGTCAACCAAGAGGCGGATTATCATGGCTGAAATTCATCCCGATACTTTTTACGGCGAACTTAAAGGCGAGGGCGTGCACATTAGAGACCTTCTCTGGCCACTTTCCTCTCTCTCTCCGCGCGAGAGGGCGGTCTTCGTCGAATACCATTATTGGAATACACACATGAAGGTCATAGCCGACAGTCACAGAATATCACTCGGGAGGGCTTATGAGATACTTTACAGGGCAGAGGGGAAAATCGCGTCTTCAAGGCCACAGGAAAAGGAGGAGGGTTCCGAGGATTAGTCCGAGGGGCGAGGCCGAGATAAAGATTGATTGGCTGGAGTATAAAACCATAAGGCAATACCAGACGACGGCCGAGGTTCTTGAGCGCCTTAAAAACCGCACTCCGGCCGGATTTGACGTTGGTTCGGTCTTTGACAACGCGGACGGAAACGGGCACGGCTGGCTTACCAAAGAAGAGTAGAGGCGGAGCCGATGTTGCATCGGCTCGCCCCGCATCCAAAGGCATCGGGGCGCATTTACAGATGTTTTTTTAACTTAAGTTCGGGCGTCCCGATGTTACATCGGGGCGCCTGTTTTCATTTAAATCTATTCCGGCATGAGGGGGGGGGTAATAAATATCGCGATTTTCTCTAATTAAAATGGGCTATTCATGGAAAGCGGGTAGAAGGAAACCACGATAGTGTATTCTTCGCGAAGTTTTTGGAAGCGAAAAAATAAAACCGGAGGTGCAAGATGAGTTTTTTCTCAAACGGTTTGGGGCATGGGTCGGGGTCGGGGGAACGGCTTGATTGGGCGCGTTATCACCCGAAAGGAAAAGAAAGGGTGTTACTGCGCGAGGCCGAGACCTGCGGCATTTGCGGCGGCGTTTATCTGAGCCTCTATCCTTTGAGGATGTGCGGCGACCATGAAGGGCTTGAACGGATTTAACGCGTAACCACGCGCCAAAGAGGACACGGTGAAAGATGAAAAACGCGGTAGAGATAATAAGGCGCGCACAATTCTAAAAAGCAAGACTCCGGCGGTTAAGGCTTCGCGTAAAGGCGGAAAACACGGCCTGAGCGCAACAGAAGGAAAGAGGGCAATCCCTACGCAAACCAAAAGTAGCGTCAGGGATGACCACAGAAAACTTTTGGGAAGAGTCAAGAAGAGGTTTTCAGACAACCTCGACAAAAGCGACGAGAAGGAAGACAAGTTCGTGAAGATTAAAACGGACACACTGCTCGACATAATGAAAGGGGAGAGGATGGCATGGGGTCTTATTGATGAAGATTCAGACGAATGCCTCGGTGAGGCTGTATCCTTTGCCGAAGAGATGGAGCGCCTTACGGCACCACCCGGAGCAGATGCGGCTTTGGACGGAAAAGAAGAGGTTTAAGCTGATAGCCGCGGGAAGAAGGTCTGGCAAGACGGAACTCGCTAAAAGGCGGCTCGTTCTCGCGCTTAGGGAAAAAAAGCCGTGGGGAGATCCGAGGTACTTTGCCGCCGCTCCGACGAGGGAGCAGGCAAAGAGGATTTTTTGGAAGGATATGAAAGCGCTTATACCGAAGAACTGGATAAGGCGCGTTTCGGAGAGCGAGCTCTCGATTACGACGAAGTTCGGTTCCGAACTCTTCATAGTGGGGCTCGATAAGCCTGAGAGAATCGAAGGGGTGGCGTGGGACGGCGGGGTACTGGACGAATACGCCAACATGAGGGCAGGGGCGTGGCAGGAAAACGTAAGGCCGGCCCTTTCCGACAGACGCGGTTGGTGCTGGTTCGTGGGGGTGCCGGAGGGCCTTAACCACTATAAAGACCTGGCCGATTACGCTAAAAAAGCGCTCGACCCGGAGTGGGGATTTTATTCGTGGCCGTCTTCCGACATATTGCCGAAGGACGAGGTGGATGCCGCGAGAAGGATACTTGACGAGAAAACCTTTAGGCAGGAGTACGAGGCGAGTTTCGAAGGTTCAAGCGGAAGGGTTTATTACGCCTATGAATCAACGGCGCACGAAGACAAAAGTGTCGAGCTTATGAAAGCCCTTCCGATAATAGTCGCGTGCGACTTTAACGTCGACCCGTGCGTGTGGGTGCTTTGCCAGACGGACGGGAAAAAGATACGGGTCTTCGACGAGGTGGCGCTCAGGAATACTAATACGGTTGATATGGCGAAAGAACTCCTTCGCCGCTACGAAGGGCATAAGGAAGGATTTTTGATATACGGCGACGCGGCCGGAGGAGCGAGGACGACCGCCGGAAAAAGCGATTACGCGCTTCTCGTCGAGATGGGCTTCAAGAGGCAGAAGATAAAGAGGGCGAACCCGGCCGTCAGGGACAGGGTGAACGCCGTGAACGCGGTCTTGAGAAACACGGCCGGAGAGATAAGGCTCTCTCACCATCCGAGGTGCAGGTATCTCAAAAGGGATTTTGAGACGGTCGAGTGGGCGCGGGCGGGCGAGCTGGACAAAAGAAATTACGAGAGGACTCACGCGACTGACGCGCTCGGATACTTCGTCGAGTATGAGTTTCCCCTTAAACAGTATTCTCTTGATATTGACAAGAAGTTTTACAAATAATTGCGAAATGAGATTGCTTCGTCGCCTCCGGGTTGTTTACGTAGCTCATGGCTTTAGCCCTGATACACATCAGCCCTAAAGGGCTGAGCTACAAAATCTCGCAATGACTGTCATTGCGCTGGGTGGAGCGGCGAAGCAATCTCGTGAAAGCAGACTGAGGTTCCGATGACCAGGGAAGAACTTGAAAAAAAGCATCCCGATTACGAAGGCTTTGCAACGGAGTGGAGATTTTTCCTCCGGAGCTACTTCGGTGGGAAGATGTACAGGGAGGGGAATTATCTTCTGAAGCATCCCTTCGAGAGCGAGTCCAACTACGCCAGAAGGAAGGCCACGGCATATTACTACAACTACTGCGGCCCGATAGTGGACATCTTCGTGGCGCATCTTTTTAGAAAACCGGCGCTTCGGGATTACGGAAGCCTTTCGGAAGACCCGCTCTTCAAATCCTTTCTCACGAACGCCGACATGGAAGGAGGAAGCCTCAGGCAGTTCATGCGCGAGGCGCACAGGTTCGCGGCGATATACGGAAGGGTCTCGATAGTGGTGGACATGCCTTCAATGCCGGTTTCGACGAAGGCCGAAGCGATGGCTTCCGACATACGGCCCTACGTCTCTTTGGTAACGCCGGAAAATCTCATTGACTGGGCCTTTGAAAAAGAACCGTCCGGAAGGCCAAGCATGAGCATGGTGAAGATAAAGGAAGATAAATCTTCATACAGGATATGGACGAGGCAGGGCTGGGAACTCTGGAGGATTTCGGATAACGGACGGGAGGTCGCGCTTACCGGAAGCGGAGAGCACAATCTCGGGGCCGTGCCTGTCGTCAATCTCTATAACCGCAGAAGCGGCATACGCATGTTAGGCGTGTCCGACATACAGGACGTGGCGGACATAAATAAAAATATCTACTACCTCTGCTCGGATGCGAAGGAGATTATCGAAAACACGGCGTTCCCGATGCTGGCAGTGCCTTATGAAAAGGGAGGGGGAAGCAATGAGGCGGAATTAGGGCCTAAAAACATCCTTCAGTTCGACCCTGACGCTCCGAACGCCCGTCCCTTCTGGCTCGAGGCCCCGCATTCTTCTCTCACCGAAATCAGGGAGTGGGTCAGGCAGGACATCTCCGAGATATTCCGCATAGCCAAGATGGGAGGGGTGAAGGCGACGGAGGACACGAGCCAGCCCCGGAGCGGAGTGGCCTTGGAGCTCGAATATCAGCAGCTTAACGCGGCTCTTTCGGAAAAGGCCGATAACATCGAGCAGGCCGAGCGCGAGGTGTGCGATCTGTGGGCAAGGTGGCAGGGCGGGAGGTTCGACGGAAACATAGACTATCCGGATGATTTTTCCGTGAGAGATCTGGACCGGGACATAGAAAGGCTCATGAAGGTTTTGGGCGCGAGAATAGAATCCATCACCTTTGGCAAAGAGATTCAGAAGTCGGTCGTGAGGAGCATCCTGCCGAAGATACAGGACGAGGTGAGAGACAGGATTATGGAGGAGATAGATGACAAAGACCCCGGCGCGGCATAACCAAGACCTGTATGTGTCGCGTAAGGCGGCCGAGACGGCGGCGCAGCTCGTAAAGGCCCATAACATGGATTACGCGACCGCTTATTTCATATCGCTGCGGCTTTGGCATGAGGCGCGTAGAGCCATGATGAAAATAGCGTCGTCCTTCGGGGAAAAGAGATGGCGGAGTCTTTCTTTCAAGGAAAAGGCCGCCGTCTCCACTGCGGTGGTGAGGAGTCTTCTCGACAGGAAAAGGCTCATGGGTTTTATTTCAGGCGAGAAGACGTCTCTTGTGTAAGACCTTTATCCCGCGTCCGATGCATAGGGCGCGCGGTTTCGGGAATAAAAAGAGGAAAAAGGAGGCAGCATGGCAAACGTTGACGAACGGAAAACGGATGTGAAGGACGATGGTCTGAAAGCGGATTCGGAAAAGGTTGCGTTTACGCCCGAGCAGCAGTCGCGTGTGCAGGATCTCATTGACGACGCCTATAAGAAGGCGTTCCGGAAGGCAGAGCGCGCCTCTTCGGGCGCTCCGGAACTCGACGAGTTGAGAAAAGAGGTCGAGAGCTTGAAGGGCGACAAGCTCATGGCGTCGGTGCTCCGCGCCGTGGCGAGGCATAACGTCGTCGACGCCGAAGAGGTGGCGGAGCTTATATCGAGACGCGTCGCGCTGGATGCCTCCGGCAGGGCCGTGGCGAATGACGCGCCGAAGGCGGACATAGACGACTACGTCCACGGTTGGCTCATGGAAAGGCCTCATCATCTGAGGGCCTCGACGGCTCAGGGCGCCGGCTCTTCAGGGGCGAGGTACGAGGGCAAAGGAAGGCCGAACCTGTCCGACCCTTACGTGTGGCGCAACATGCCGAGAGAGGACGTGGACAGATTCCTCAAGGAAGGGGTGGACGTTCACGGCGGCGGACAGGTATTCAAATTCAAGAACGTGGGAAACCCCTTTTTGGAGGCGAGAAAAAGGAGATTTAAAACAGGAGGTTAACGCATGGCGAACGAAGTTACTACTGCAGTAGGAAGCGCGGGGGAATTGGTGGCCGCGGAGATAGTTTCAAGGCTCGTGATAGACGCGGCTTATGCCGGAGCGGTCATGCCGGCGCTCGTCAGGGTGGCGGACATAAGCGGAGATTCGACATTGACGGTGGATTTTCCGAAGTGGCCGTTTCTTAGCGCCTCCGACTTAGCGGAAGGCTCTGACGCATCGAACACGGCGGTCAACACGACGAGCACGCCCGTTACAGCGGACGAGGCCGGCATCATGATAACCGTGACGGATATGCTTCTTAACAGCGCCGGCATCGGAGGACTCGAGCCTTATGCGATGGAACTCGGAAAGGCGCTCGCGAACAAGATAGACTCGGACATTCTGGCGGAGGTCGCGGATTTCACTAATTCCGTCGGCGCGACCGGAGTCGACATGAGCGAGGCGAATTTTTTAGAGGCCATATATTCGCTCGAGAGCGGAAATGCGACAGGGCCGTTTGCCGCGGTGCTTCACCCGGCGCAGGTGCACGACCTCCGTATGGCGCTTAAGTCGACGACTGGAGCGGTTTGGGGAGGACCTTCGGCCCCGGCAGGAGACATTGGCGCGTTGACGAGCCTTTACGGGGTGGACGTATTCAGTTCCACCAACTGCGCCCTCGTGAACATAGGGGCGGACAGGCAGGGAGTAATGATGCCTGTCGGAAATCAGTCCGGCCTTGCCTACGTGCTTAAGACCGGGGCAAAGACCGAGTTTCAGAGGGACGCCTCGCTTCGGGCTACAGAGATAGTCGTAACGGCAATCTACGGAGACGAATGCGTGAATCCGGCCGCTAACGGCGGAGTAAAGATGGTAACCGACGCTTAAGGCAGGTTTTGTTTGCTTAACGCACGAAAGAGGGTTGTTTACCGTCCCCAGCACCACTTTTCGCTGTCAACGCATACGTTTTAGGCAATGGTGTTTGACGCAGGCATGCGCATTGCAAGGGTGTTGGCATTGAAAAGTGGTGCTGGGGAGAGCGGTAAAGGAAAGGGGTTTATGTGAGCGGCATAGCGGCGAGTATGGAGAAAAAGGGATACACGGCTCTTATGGCCGACGGTTACGCAGGCATAGGTTTTCGCGGCTCGCTTAATAAAACGGTGCGGAAGTTTCCGGAGCCTGTTTGGTTCGACATAGGCCGGAAGATTAAGGATAAGGACAATAACGTTCATCCGATGACCGTTGCGGCCCATGACAGCGCGGAGTATGAGGAGTATCTCAAGAAAGGCTGGAGGCCTTTAGAGGCAGGGCAAGAAGAAGAAAAAGAAGCGAAAAGAAAGGGCAAAAAGTGAGCAGAGTCGCGGTTCAAAAACTCGCGGGCCGCATGTATCAGGCTCATCTAAAGT
>JBAQMW010000141.1:0-3810 GCA_049303155.1 Thermodesulfobacteriota bacterium
GGGTAGGGTGAGGGGGACAAAAGGCAGATAACGTAAAAATAAAGACCCCTCACCTCAGTCCTCTCCCCGCCGGGGAGAGGAGGCAAAGACAAAGAGGCAGAGATAAAGAGGCAAAGATAAATATGTAACTCAACCCTTTAGGGTTGATATGTATCAAGGCTAAAGCCTTGAGTTACAAAAAACCAAATCAAGGCTAAAGCCTTGAGTTACGGGCCGGTTGTTTTGGCGGCAACGTCTTTTTTCTTTTCCAGCCGGAGCATATCCGAAAAAGCGGTGAGAAGTTCTCTATCCCAATAACCCTTTATGCCCTCGGCCTTCATTACCTCGACCGCCACCTCCGCGGGGATGTCGCTCCTGTACGGCCTTACGGAAGTCAACGCGTCGAACACGTCTATGACCGCCAAAATCCTCGCCCCGAGGGGAATATCTCCGCCGGAAAGGCCGTCCGGATAGCCTGTGCCGTTGTATTTTTCGTGGTGTCCCCTGATTATCGGCAATAAAGGCTTGGCGAACTTAAGCGGCCTGCAGATGCGCTCGCCTACCACCGGATGTTCGCGCACGTGGTTGTATTCGTTCGAATTCAGGCTTCCGGGTTTATGCAAAACGCCCTTATCGGTGGCTATTTTGCCTATATCGTGCAAAATGCCCGCGGTTCTTATGTATTCCTGTTCCTGAGCCGAAAGCCCGATGAAGGCGGCAAGGCGGGTGGAAAGTTCCGAAACCCTCTGCGAATGGCCGTGGGTATAAGGGTCGTTATAATCAAGGGCAAGGGCGAGGCTGAAGAGCACGTTCCGGGCGTCTTCAAGCTCGGATATAAGCCCCTTCATCCTGACGAGGGATTTTATCCTGACCAGCAATTCCGGCTTCTGAAAGGGTTTCGTCAGAAAATCGTCGGCCCCGGCCTCTATGCCGCGAACCTTGTCGTCTATGCTGTCAAGCGCGGTAAGCATGACGACCGGTATGAACCTCGTCTCCGGTTTTTCCTTAAGCCGCTTGCAGGTCTCGTATCCGTCCATGTGCGGCATGAGGATGTCTAACAATATTATGTCGGGCGGTTCCGCCTCGACCTTCTGAAGCGCCTCTTTGCCGTTATAGGCCTTTGTAACGCGGTACCCCTGCGCCGTAAGTATGCCCTCGAGGAGTTCGAGGTTCTGCATGTTGTCGTCAACGGCCAAAATCAGCGGTTTCCCTGTATTCACGGTCTTAAGTCCGGAAATATCCCGCTTCTCGCCGGGGCGCTCTCCCGAAGGGTGGGTCGGCGTCTCATTTGGCAAGAGTAACCCCTGCGCTTCCCCTTTAATCCCCCCTAACCCCCCTTTGGAAAAGGGGGTAACCTTTGTCACATCTTCATCCATAATCCCGCCCATACCTCGGTTTTACGTAGATTCGTAGATGCATTAACTTACGCAACACTGCAAACAACGGCAATTCCAGCGAAACAAATATGCCGCTATTATGGATTATTGCATAAATCAAGGGAAATGGCAAACTTTTTTATGGAAGGCATGAGTGGTCATTGCGAGAAACGAAGCAATCCCGTAATTGTAAAGATGAGATTGCTTCGGGATAAAACCCCTCGCAATGACAAGAAGAGCAGTTTTGTAGGGTGGGCAATGCCCACCCTACGGAGGAGCGAAAAAGACCTTTCAAAAAGGCGCTACGCCTTCGAGGCTGGTTTTCGGCACCTTGTGGCACCTGCGGCAATTTTCATAGCCCTTTGGCTGAAAGGCCACCTTGCCGTGGCATCTGCCGCAATATTGGCCGTTCCATACGTCGTACATGGTGAATTGGTTGGCGCCTTTTTTTTCCTTGAATATCGAAGGATGGCAGTTAGAGCAGGACAGTAACTGAGTGTGCGTTTTATGCGGAAAAAGCACGTCGAACATGAGCCTGTCGTTTATCCTGAAGACTACGTCAAGGTCGAGCACTCCCTCGCCGGCGTCCTCAGTTTCGGCCGATTCAAGGTCGCTTCTCGGCTTCACGAGGCCGGCGATGAAAGACGCAGTCCAGTCTGGATACCCGAATTTGTCCTTCGGAAGAGGTCTCAACGCGGGAGGCAAATCATCCGGCGTCCTTATTTCAGGCGACACCCACGGGTCAAATGTCTTTCCGAGCGGCGACTTGACCTTTTCCTTCACTTCCGCGGTTATCTCTTCTTTTCGTTTTTCGGCGTCTTCTTTTTGCCTCAGGGCATCGGCGACGGCGGCTTTGGTATCGAATGAATACACGCCCGCCTGATAATGCGGCAACGTATCGAGACCCGGCGAGGACGCCGGAGTCTTGAGTTCCTTTACGCAACCCTGCGGCAAAACGAGAGCGATAATCGCCAACAAGGTCAAAACCGCGCCGAGCCTTCGGAAACTCACTTCTCCTCCGCGAACACCTGCACCCTGTTGCCGTCAATCACGTAAATCCTGCCTGTTGCGTCAATATCTATGTAAGAAGGGCCGTAGAGTTCGTCTTCCTTCTGGCCTTTCTTGGCAAGCACATACTGAAATGCGCCTTTATCGCTGAATACGCCTATCGTTCCGGTGTGCTTGTAAGCCACATAAACGGCATTCTTGCCGACGCCGATGCTTGCCGGAAACGTCAAGCCTTCGTCCGCCGCCACGCTGAACGAGGTTTTTAATTCGCCCTTGCCGTCGAATACGTATATCCTGGACGCCATGGTATCCAACGCATAGAGCAACCCGTTTGCCGCGCGCACGTCGTTAAATCCGTAAAAATCCGTTGCAACCTTCTTCAAGACAACGGCCGCCTTAAAGCCGCCCTCGAAGTCCGCCACGATAATCCTCTTGTTCGAACGGTCTATGACGTAAATATTGCCCTGCCCGTCCACGGTAAAACGCCCGGGGACGAACTTCTCGGAAGCCGCCGGAATCCCCTTTATCTCGAACGGACGGACGGCCTTATTCTTCATGTCTATGAATTTAAACGTGCCGGACTTGGCGTCAAGCACGAAAAAATCGCCCGACCCTGTCTTTGCCAAGCCGACCGGAAGGGAAAAACCTTCGTGGCTAAACTCCGAAAGATAGATGAAGTCCTTGTCGAAAGAAACGAGCCTGTTGTTGCCGCTGTCCGACACGTAAAGCCTTGCCTTCGTCTCGTCGAAGAAAAGCCCGCTCGGCTCTTTTAACCTTCCCATGGCCTCGTCGTGGACCATTATCGCCACAATCTTAATCTTTCCCCTTTCAATCGCCCCGGCGGAGCCGGCGAAAAACAACGCGCCGAAAAGCGCACCGGCCGCGGCGAGACAGCAAATCATCGTCCCCCTCACCCTACCCTCTCCCCTTTGGGGAGAGGAAGTAACTACACAAACCGTCTTTCTCATATTATTGCCCCTCTTTTTTGTTGTAACTCAACCCTTCAGGGTTGATAGTCTCAAGGCTGCCCCACCCTACCCTCCCCAACGAGTGGGGAGGGGTATAAGGTGAAAAAATTCACCATAGCCTTGAGTTACAGCGATATCATAATTGGTGGCACTGCTCGCAAAGTTTCAGATCTTTATTCGCCCTCAGGTTGAATTCCTCCGGCGCGCCCATTACGTTATGGCAGCTGTTGCAGTCCATCGGGCTCTTGTTCCTCGGGTCTATTATCGCCTCTCCGACCGGATGCGTGAACCTGCCTTGCGTGGCGTGGCATTTTTCGGCTGCGCAGGTATCCGCGCCTTTCGCCAGGAAATACCTGTTGTTCGAGCCGTGCGCAGCGTGGCAATTCGAACACACGCCTATTTTCGGATGCGCGTATCTTGACTTCTTTGTATGCTCGCGGCTGTCGCTGTGGCAAGCGTAACACACCCTGTCTTCCCTG
>JBAQMW010000142.1:0-2836 GCA_049303155.1 Thermodesulfobacteriota bacterium
CTCCCTTACCATGTCGGAAGTCGGTCTTACTTCAGGATGGGTGAACGAAACAAGCCTTCTGCCTTTGACTATGCCGCCGACGACTCGCATGGGAAAACCCCAAAAATAGACATTGATTTTTTGGGAAACCGTCCTACTTGACCTCTCCCATAATCTTAACGGAGATTAATCTGCTTCTCGGACCGTCGAACTCGGAAAAATAAACAGCCTGCCACTGCCCGAGCGCGAGGCGTCCTCTCGTTACCGGTATCGTTACGCTGTGTCCGACAAGGAGGGATTTGAAATGGGCGTCGGCGTTTTTGCCGTAATCGCCCTTATTGTGGCGGTAGTCGGGCTTATTGGGAATCCAGTCTGTCAGAAAATCGTGAAGGTCGAGCCCGAGTTCCCTGTCGGCGTTATTAAGATGCACGGACGCCGTCGTATGGCCGGTAAAGACGAGCGCCATGCCTTCGGTCACTCCGCTTTCGAGAAGCACCGCCTCGACCTGGTCTGTTATCTTTATCTCCTCGGCCTTCTTTTTGGTGTTAAGACGTATCGCGCTCGTAAAAACCTTCATCAATCCTCCTTGCGGGCCGCCGCGCCCGATGTCTTAATCATATTTAAGCCCTGAACCTGCCTATCTCCGATATCATGCCGCGCTTTATGGCGTTCCTGATCGCGCCAACCGCGTTATCCACCTCGTCCTCTTCGACCGATATCCGGCGTTCAACCTCGTCATATCCGACGAAAGAATCCGCGACGCTCACCTTGCACGATATGTAGCGCTCTTTAAGGATGTTCTCTATCAATTTCGCGTCAACTTCGTCGAAAGACGAATATATGTCGACAAACCGCACCTTAGTTGCCATAAGCCTTTTGAGTATATTGAAATGCCGGGCTTTTGTCAACAGCCCCGCCTCCGATTGTGTTAGCATAGCGATTATGTCCCCTATTTTTCAATTTGCCTCGTGCCATACGCGCCCCGATGGTTTATTGATTCACATCAAAATCCTCAAGGACAAAAAAATAACCCTGTTGCCGGTGTAATCTATGCAACAGGGTTATTGAACGGTCTATTTAGTTATGGCAGATCCACCGCCGCCTACCGGACAACAAACGTATTAGGCCTTCCTTACGTTTGAAGCCTGGGGGCCTTTGGCGCCCTGTGTAACGTCGAACTCGACCTCGTCGCCCTCTTTAAGGGTTTTGAAACCCTCGCCCGTGATGGCGCTGTAGTGGACGAATACGTCTTCTCCGGATTCCTGCTGTATGAAGCCGAATCCCTTTGTTTCGTTAAACCATTTTACTTTTCCTCTTGCCATTTCCGTACCTCCTCTTTTATTCGGCGCAGTTTATCTCAGCCTTAAAATAAATACAGCCGGGAGGTTACACCGTGCCCTCTCCGGCCCAAATAACCTAATCTATCCAAGCGCTGAGACAAAACATTAACGCCTTTTAATTGAGGTTACATTATCACTTAATACTAACTGTGTCAAGCGTTTTTCAAATCATGTCCCTGTGAGCGCAACCGCCCGGTCGCCGGACAAAAAAAATAACCCCGTTGCCGGTGTAATCTATGCAACAGGGTTATTGAACGGTCTATTTAGTTATGGCAGTTCCACCGTCGCCTGCCGGACAATAAACGTACTAGGCCTTAGCTACGTTTGAAGCCTGTGGGCCTTTGGCGCCCTGTGTAACGTCGAACACTACCTCGTCGCCTTCCTTGAGGGTCTTAAAGCCTTCCCCCGTGATGGCGCTGTAGTGGACAAATACGTCTTCTCCGGATTCCTGCTGTATGAAACCGAATCCCTTTGTTTCGTTAAACCATTTTACTTTTCCGTTTGCCATTTCTGGACCTCCTGATTTGTTCGGCGCGATTTGTCTCAGCCTTAAAATAAATACAGCCGGGGAGGTTACACCGTGCCCTCTCCGGCCCAATAACCTAATCTATCCAAGCGCTGAGACAAAAGATTAACGCCTTTAATTAAACGTATCTTATCAGTTGACGTTACCATTGTCAAGTATTTTTTTTAATATCATTGAAAACGGCGTATTGTCTCGAAAAATCGCCTCCCTTTTAATGTCCGGGCAAGATAAACCGCTCTCCCTGCGCCCTTGCCCCATATTTGACAATTTCATCGGTTTAGCTATAGTCGCAATAAGACCTTTATCGCGGCAATGCTCGCGATGGTTTTGATTTCAACGAATTTTTCCGGCGCGAAGGGAAAGATGGGCGCAAAAGACGATAAAAAACTCGAAAAAGCGGTATTCGCCGGAGGGTGCTTCTGGTGCATGGAAGCCCCGCTCGAAGAGCAGGACGGAGTCATAAACGTCCTGGCGGGCTATAGCGGTGGAATTGAGGAAAACCCGTCCTACGATGAGGTATCCGCCGAAGAGACGGGGCACTTGGAATCAATCGAGGTTACCTACGACCCGCATGTGGTATCCTACGAAAAACTCTTGGAAATCTTCTGGCGAAACATTGACCCGACCGACGGCGGCGGCTCGTTTAACGACAGGGGCGAGCAATACCGCTCGGCAATCTTTTACAATAACCCCGAACAAAAACGCGCTTCCGAGGCGTCCAAAAAAGAACTCGAAAAGTCAGGGGTTTTCAAGAAGCCCATAGTAACGGAGATACTCCCTTTCAAGGCTTTCTACGCGGCTGAGGAATATCATCAGGACTATCACAAAAAAAATCCAATAAGGTATAAAACCTACCGCTCCATGTCTGGCCGCGACAACTTCCTCGAAAAGACGTGGGCCGGCGTAGGGCAAGACTATGATGAATTTTTTCACCTTTTCCCCCTCCCCACTTGTTGGGGAGGGTTAGGGTGGGGTAGCCCAGCGTAACAAC
>JBAQMW010000143.1:0-1506 GCA_049303155.1 Thermodesulfobacteriota bacterium
AGAGAGACCTGCGCCCCGATAGGGGTCTTTTCGCAAAGGAGCCATCTCCTCTTGAGCCGCGCCGCCACGACCCCGGTCGTGCCCGAGCCTCCGAAGAAGTCAGCCACGAGGTCTCCCTCGTCCGAGCCGCACTCGATTATCCTCTCAAGAAGGAGTTCGGGTTTTTGCGTCGCAAACCCCGTTCTTTCGCTTAAAGCGGTGTGCATGGCGTCGGGTATGTCGTCCCATACGTCGTCAATGGGTTTTTTCTCGATTACAACGTTATCTTCAAGAGCAGCGAAGTATTTTATCCTCACCTTGCCGGAGGCCGTCCTGTGGATGCGTCCGGAATTTGAAAGTTTCTCTATGCTTTTATCCGTGTAATCGCCTCTCGGGGCGGTGCGGAAAACTCTTCCGTCTCCGCCTTGCCTATAGCCGCTTAAGAGGGCGGTCTTCAGAGGGATGCGTTTTTCGGCGTAGAGTTTCTTTAGTTTCGCTTTTTTGGTTTTGCCGTACGCGTATATGGTGTCGTGGTTTCTCGGAAACTGTCCTCCCGAGTATTTTGCCCCGCGCCCGCCGTAGCGCCAGACGATTTCGTTCAGGAAGTTTTCTTCGCCGAAAATCTCGTCAAGCATGAGCCGTATATGCGAATTCGCGCGCCGATCGCAGTGGACGAAGATTTTTCCGGTCTGGGAAAGAAGCCTCTTCATCATATTGAGCCTCGGGTAGAGCATATTGAGGTAGCTCGCCTTAGTCCATCTGTCGGAGTAGGTGGGGCGGTTTACTTTGCTTCCGGCGACGCGTATTTTTTGCGAGTAGTTCGCCTTGGAAAGGAACGGCGGGTCTATGTATATGAGATTTATCTTGCCGGCAAGGCCGTCTTCGAGAAGCGAGAGCATGACTTCGAGATTATCGCCTTGGATTAAGCGGTTCGGGTTCTTCGTTGATACGCAGCCGCCTTGTATTACCTCGGCGGTTTCGAGGCGGACAGGGCGCACCTCTTCGCGAGTTTTTTCTTTGCGGACATTCATCACCGTGTGTCTTTTTCGGTTATCTTCAGTTCTTTGATTTTTTTTCTCAAGGTGTTTCTGTTTATGCCCAAGAGTTCCGCGGCCTGCACCTGATTGAAGCGAGTTTTCCTCAAGACGAGTTTTATGAGGGGACGCTCCATGAAAGGCATCATCGCGGCGTAGAGGTCTCCGGCGCTTCTGTGAGAGAGGGTCTTTTCGAGGAACGGCTCGAGTCTTTTTTCTATCAAATCCTCGAGGGAATCTTTTTTGAGCCGCCTTTTGGGTATCTCCATTTCAAGGGGCGTCAAGGTCAACGCGGGAGACAATATTAACGCCTTCCGCAAGACGTTTTCCAGCTCTCTTACGTTCCCGGGCCACGAGTAGTTTTTGAGGTCTTCCATGGCGTCAATGCTTATGGTCCTTTTGTTGCCGCCGCTTTCGGCGCGGAATTTTTCGAGGAAGTAGTCGCAAAGAAGCGAAACGTCTTCTTTTCTCTCCCGTAAGGGCGGTATGGTAA
>JBAQMW010000144.1:0-2052 GCA_049303155.1 Thermodesulfobacteriota bacterium
CTTTATATTCATCAGCGCAGTAAAACCTCGCGAAAAACCCCCGGACGTCTCTTGCCGGCTTGCGTTGCACGACAACGAGACCTTGCAAGCGCGTTTGGGTGTAATCAAAGCAGGACGGCATTCTCATGCGCTCTTCTCGTATGATTCGATTTGTTTAAGAGAGAATTGATGCATATCTTTGGTTTTTCCATGCCATGCCTTGTACCAGGAAATCGTTTCCTTAACAGCCCTGTCAATTGGCCAACGTGGGCGCCAGTTAAGATTCGTTCGCGCTTTAGTGCTGTCAAGCCGCAGTATTCCCGCTTCGTGCAGCTTGTCCGATTTCTCTTGCGCCACAACAGCGCCGCTACCCCAGCACCCTGCCGCCTTTTGCGCCACTTCTTCTACCGTAGCGTCACCGATTGCATCAGGACCGAAATTCCACGAATCGGAAAATGCGGCCGCATCTTTGCCGAGCAATTTTTCCGCAAGCAAGATGTAGCCGGATAAGGGTTCCAGCACGTGTTGCCATGGACGTATCGCATCTGGATACCGCAGTTCAACCCGTCTGTTTTCCGTAAAAGCGCGAATGCAGTCGGGCAGCAATCTGTCATCCGCCCAGTCGCCGCCTCCAATGACATTACCGGCGCGGGCGGACGCCACGGCAACCTTGGCGCCGGACAAAAAACTGCTGCGATAGGAAGCGGTTACAATCTCGGCGCACGCCTTGCTTGCGCTATAAGGGTCATACCCGCCAAGCGCTTCGATTTCACGGTAAGGATACACCCATCCCCTGTTTTCATAGCATTTGTCCGTTGTGACGACAATAACGGCGCGCACGCTCCGGGTGTTTCTCGCGGCTTCAAGAAGATTTACCGTGCCAAGTATGTTCGTGTTCAATGTCTCAACCGGCTTTTTGTATGAAGGCCGAACGAGAGACTGCGCGGCAAGATGAAACACGATATCGGGTCGTACATTATCAAATGCGGCCGATAAGGCGTCGAGATTTGTTATATTCCCTTCTATAGTTTTTACAACCTTTTCAAGTCCGCATACCTCGAATAAGCTTGGTTTGGTGGGAGGCTCAAGCGAATATCCGGTAACATCCGCACCCAAGCGCTTGAGCCATATACTAAGCCATCCTCCCTTGAAGCCGGTATGGCCGGTAAGAAATACCTTTTTCCCTTTGAAGAAATCGTACATATAATTTAATTCACCTTATCCGCTACCAGACTTTCCACTTTGCGGAATTATTGTTCCATAGATTATTTAAGTAGTCTGTATCTCTGATTGTATCCATACAAGCCCAAAAACCATCGTGTTTATAGACCATTAATTGTCCTTCTTCCGCCATCTTCTCAAAGGCGCCTATTTCGAGATCGCAAGAATCATCTAATGTAAGATAATCGAGAATCTCTCTATTAAAGATAAAAAAACCGCCATTGACAAATCCTCTTCCGGTCTCGGGCTTTTCTTTAAAAGTCTTTACGCGATTATCCTCTATATTAAGTTCTCCAAAGCGCGCTGCAATAGGGTTTACTCCGGTTAAGGTCGCAATCTTACCGTGTTTTTTATGAAAATCCAAAAGGTCGTTTATGTTGACATTGCAAAGTCCGTCTCCGTAAGTAACCATAAAAATGTCGCCGTCAATATAACGCTCAAGTTTTTTAAGTCTTGCGCCCTTAAGGGTCTTATCTCCCGTGTCCACCATTGTAATTTGCCATCCGGCCTCTTCATGGCGTTCATGTATGCGGAGTTCCCTCGGGTGTCCCAGTTTGATACTAACGGCGCTGTTCATAAGTTCGTAATGATAAAAATAATCTTTTATCATTTCTCCTTTATATCCCAAAGCTAACACAAAGTCATTATAGCCGTAATGCTCATAAGTTTTCATGATATGCCAAAGTATCGGTCGATGACCGATATAAACCATGGGCTTTGGACGGAATTCCGTTTCCTCGCGAAGACGAGCCCCTAATCCGCCACAGAGAATAACTACCTTCATTAATCCTCCTTAATTAGCTTAAGTATATCTTTAGTTAATTTGAGCCTCTTGCAAAACTCTTTTTCTTG
>JBAQMW010000145.1:0-6344 GCA_049303155.1 Thermodesulfobacteriota bacterium
CTCAAGGACATCCCGAAACAGAAAAAAATCGGCATAGTCGCTCAGACGACCCAGTCCTTCGAGAGGCTTAAGGACATAGCGAGTTTTTGCCTCGGAAAAGCGCAGGAACTCAAGGTCTTCAATACCATCTGCAACGCCACTTCCATCAGGCAAAAAGAGAGCGTGGAGCTTTCCAAGATGGTGGATTGCATGATAGTCGTAGGAGGAAAAAACAGCGCCAACACCACGCGCCTTGCCGACATCTGCGGTTCCATACAGCCGAAGACTCATCACATAGAGGTGGCATCCGAGATAGACGAGCAGTGGTTCGATGGCGTTAAGCGTATCGGCATCACAGCCGGCGCGTCAACCCCGGAGTGGGTGGTAGGGGAAGTAATAAAGAGGGTGGAAGAAGCCGGGCAAGGGCTGAGCCATTGACCCGAATTAAAGGCAAAATCAAAAATAAAAAATCAAAGAGCCTGCCCTGAGCCATGAACCTGTCGAATGGTCGAAGGGTCAAAAATGCGGTATCTTTTCATAAAAATCAAACATTATTTTTAATTTTTGACTTTCATTCATTGTTCTGTCCGCATAAAAATTCTTCGCGTCATGGATTGCCTTTACGGAATAATCAAATAAATCAATATATTGCACTTTACATTGGCAATATGTTATATTCGATTGAAACATTAAAAATTTTTAACCGAGAGGGAGCGGCGTTAAGATGACCGACGTTAATAACAAGGTTACCCCCTTTTCCAAAGGGGGGTTAGAGGGGATTAAGGAAGAGTCCAAGCAGGAGGCGCCGGAGCAGGACTTCGCACAACTCTTCGAAGAGAGCCTTAAGCAGCCGAAGGTGGGGCAATTCATCAAGGGCAAGGTCGTCAATATTACCGGCGATTCCGTGATGGTTGACATAGATTACAAGGCCGAGGGGATAGTTCCGATAAGAGAATTTTTGGATAAGGACGGAAGGCCCGTTGTCGAGGTGGGGCAGGAAATCTCCGTAATGGTGGTGCGCTGGGAAGACGAAAAGGGATACGTTGCTTTATCCAAGACCCGCGCCGACGAATTGAAGACTTTTGACGATTTGGAAGAAGCCGGACGCACTAACGCCAAGGTAAAGGGTAAAATCACGCGGGCGGTAAACGGCGGCTTTTACGTTGACATAAAAGGCGTTATCGCGTTCCTTCCGAACTCGCAGGTTGACCTTAAGCCCGTCAAAGACCCGGCCTCGGTCGAGGGCAAGGAGTTCGAGTTCAGGGTAATAAAATTCAGTAGGCCGAAACAGAACGTGATAGTGTCCCGGCGCGTAATCCTCGAGGAGGAGAGGGATTCCAAGAGAAAGGAAACGCTCGAGAAGATAAAGGAAGGGGACGAGCTTGAGGGCGTTGTGAAGAACGTGACCGACTACGGCGCTTTCCTTGACTTGGGCGGCGTGGACGGCCTTGTTCATCTGAGCGACATGTCGTGGGGCAAGGTCGCGAACCCTTCTCAAATAGTAAAACTCGGAGACAAGATAAAGGTAAAGGTCTTGAAGTACGACCGCGTTGCCAATAAGATATCGCTCGGCATGAAGCAGGTCATGCCCGACCCGTGGGCCTCGGTAAAGGACAAATATCCGGCAGGCTCGAAGGCCGAGGGCAAGGTTACAAGCGTTGCCGAGTACGGGGCGTTCGTGGAACTGGAGCCCGGACTCGAAGGTCTCGTTCACGTATCCGAGATGTCGTGGACAAAGGTAAAGCATCCGTCCCAGAGGCTTAAGCCGGGCGACAGGGTTACGGTCATGGTCTTGGACGCCGACCCGCAGACAAGGCGCATATCGCTCGGTCTTAAGCAGATAGAGGCGAACCCGTGGGACGAGTTGGCCGAAAAATACCCCAAGGGAACCGTGGTGAAGGGCGTCGTGAAAAATATAACGGACTTCGGCGTCTTTGTCGGCATAACAGAGGGAGTTGACGGATTAATTCATATATCGGATATTTCATGGAAAAAAGTAAAACACCCTTCCGAGGTTTTCACGAAGGGGCAGGAGGTATCCGCCTTCGTCTTGAACGTGGACAGGAATTCACAGAGGTTTTCTTTGAGCACGAAGGTTCTCGAAAAAAATCCGTGGGGCGGAGCGGCAGAGCGTTATAAGCCGGGCATGATAGTAAAAGGACGCGTGACGGGGCTCGCGGACTTCGGCGCGTTCGTGGAACTCGAAGAGGGGCTCGAGGGTTTGGTGCACGTGAGCGAACTCCAGAGGGCGAAGAAAAAGGGGGTTGACATCAAGGTCGGCGCCCCGGTCGAGGTTGAAGTGCTTAACGTCAACATTGATGACAAAAAGATAGGCCTGAGCATCAGGAGTTCGTCTGCTCAGCCTAATGCGGACGGAGGCAACGCGGCCGGGGGCGAAAACAAGGAATGAAATTGCCCGCGCTTAAGAATCTCCTCGCGGCCATAGGGGCCTTTTCAGTCGCCATCATAATCCTTTCCGCGCTGATTTCCGTTATCGGCAAAGGGTTTGGGTTCGGGGAAAGCATCGGGGTTATTAAGGTAGAGGGCGTGATAACCGATTCTACGGAGATAATCGGCCTCATACGCGAATACGCTGATAGAGGCGACATCAAGGCGGTCGTGGTGAGGATAGATTCTCCGGGAGGCGCGGTCGGGCCTTCGCAGGAGATATACGCGGAATTAAAGAAACTCAAGGCCGAAAAAAAGGTCGTGGCTTCCATGGGAGCGGTCGCGGCGTCAGGCGGCTACTACATAGCCTCTGCCGCGGATAAGATCGTGGCAAATCCCGGGACCATCACCGGAAGCATAGGCGTTATAATAGAGTTCATGAACGTCGAGGAACTCCTTAAAAAGGTCGGGCTTAAAGGCCGGGTTGTAAAGAGCGGCAAGTTTAAGGATACGGGCTCGCCCTTGAGGGACATGAGCGAAGAGGAGAGGTTGCTTCTCCAATCAGTGATAGACGACGTCCACGGACAGTTCATAGAGGCGGTCTCGGCAGGACGCGGCATAAAAAAGGAAGACGTCGCGAAACTCGCCGACGGCAGGATATTTACAGGCTCTCAGGCCTTAAAACTCGGCCTTGTTGATAAACTCGGCACAATGGAAGACGCAATTGACCTCGGCGCGGAATTAGCGGGCATAAGCGGCAGGCCGAAGGTGGTTTATCCGCCCGAAGAATTCAGCGGAATATGGAAGGGGCTTTTGGGCGAGAGCGTTACGAAAACGCTCGGAGAGTTTTTGCCCGGAACGAGATTCATGTACATGATGCCTGATTTCTCGAGGTAAGGAGGGGGAATTTTTTTATGACAAGAAGCGAACTCATCGAGGCGATAGCAGGAAAGACGACGGTCTTCACGAAAAAAGACGTGGAGGTCATAGTCTCGACAATATTCGACAACATAGTCGAAACCCTCGCCAAAGGCGGCAAGGTGGAGATAAGGGGGTTCGGCAGTTTCAAGGTTAAGAAAAGAAACGCGAGAAAGGGCAGGAACCCGAAGTCGGGCGAGGGCATATCGGTCGAGGCGAAAACGGTTCCGTTTTTCAAGACGGGCAAGGAACTCAAAGAAAGGGTCAACAATAAAAAATAATGGAAAAACTGTGGGCTCCGTGGAGGGTCGAATACATAGAACGCGGCAATCAAAAAGGATGCATATTCTGTAACGCCGGGAATCTTATTTATAACGACTATACCCTTTACACAGGCAAACACTCCGTAGCGCTCCTCAATAAATTCCCTTACAATAACGCCCATATCTTAATAGCCCCCAAGAGGCACGAGGCAAACCTCGAAAACCTCCCCACGGAAGAATCAGCAGACCTTCAAAGGCTCATGGCAGAATCAATAGCCATACTTAAAACCGTTTACAAGCCCGAAGGCTTTAACCTCGGCATGAACCTGGGCAAGGCTGCGGGAGCGGGCATAGCAGACCATCTCCACTGGCACGTGGTGCCGAGGTGGAACGGCGACGCGAATTTCATGCCAATAGTTTCCGAGATACGCGTCATGCCGGAGCATCTTCAGAGGACGTTTGAAAAACTGAAACCTTTGTTCGAGAAGATACAAAAATGACAGTCATTGCGAGCCCGCCCCGCTTCTGTCATTGCGAGCGGAGCGAAGCAATCTCGTGGCAGTTTGTTGTTCCTATTTCCCATTTTGTCATTCCCGCAGTCTTCTGAGCGGGAATCCAGAGTAATTGTTGGGTTGTGAGTCGAAGCCCCCGCAGGCATTAGGCGTGGGTCCGCATAACCCAACAATAATGCGTAAACAAACCCGAATCTCCCGTCGGAAGGAAAGTCAAATACGCTTCAAAGCCGCACACCCAAAAACCTCTTGACAAATCCCCCTCATCTATACTATAAGTTGTTTTCCTGAAAAATTAGGGATGTTCTTCGCGACTGACGGAATAAAGGTGGGTTACCACCGGGGAGCGGAGACTTAAGATGCATACCATAGCCGACCGTCTGGGCAACGAAAATGAAAGCGGATGTTTGACATGTTACTTTCTTTTCTTGTTCAGGCGTTTTTTTGTGCCCAGCACCACTTTTCGCCGTAAACGCGCACTGTTTAGGCAATAATATTTGACGCGGGCGCGTGTATTGCCGGTGCGTTGTCATTGAAAAGTGGTGCTGGGCGCGGACGTCTGTTTATATAAAGGGCGGCGTTATTGGTAACTAACACTGGTTCTACCTTATCAAAAAAAACGAGATTGCTTCGTTTTACTTGCAATGACAAATGACAAACCGGAGGCAACCATGTCCATGAAGATTATATATACGGCAATAGACGAAGCTCCCGCTCTGGCGACATACTCTTTGCTCCCCATCATCAAGATATTCACCGGGGCGGCAGGCATTGACGTCGAGACAAGGGATATCTCTCTTGCGGGACGCATTATCGCGAACTTTCCGGAAAACCTGACTGATAGCCAAAGGATGCCCGACGAATTGACTGCTCTTGGCGAATTAACGCTGACGCCGGAGGCCAATATAATAAAACTGCCGAATGTCAGCGCTTCCGTTCCCCAGTTGAAGACCGCCATAAAAGAACTTCAGTCGCAGGGTTATAAAGTCCCTGATTATCCGGAGGACCCGAAGAACGACGCGGAAAAAGAGATTAAGACCAGATACGGCAAGGTCTTGGGAAGCGCCGTGAACCCTGTTTTAAGGGAAGGGAATTCGGATAGGAGGGCGGCGGTATCGGTAAAAAATTACGCCAAGAAGAACCCTCACAAGATGGGCGCGTGGAGCGCGGACTCTAAAACGCACGTGTCGCACATGAGTAGCGGCGATTTCTACGGCAGCGAGAAATCCGCGACAGTCGCAGAGGCGGGAAACGTAAAAATCGAGTTCGTCGGTAAAGACGGAAAAACAACTGTGCTTAAAGAAAAGACCTCCCTTAAGGCAGGCGAGGTCATAGACGCTACCGTTATGAACTGCCGCGCCTTGCGCAAATTCTTCGAAGAGCAGATCGAAGACGCAAAAAAGAGCGGCGTGCTGTTCTCTTTGCACATGAAGGGCACGATGATGAAGATATCCGACCCCATCATATTCGGCCACGCGGTTTCCGTCTTCTTTAAAGACGTTTTCGAAAAACACGCCTCAGTAATCAAAGAACTTGGCGTTAATGTCAATAACGGCCTCGGCGACCTTTACGCGAAAATCGCGAAACTGCCGGAAACCAAAAGAGCCGAGATAGAATCCGACATTAAGGCCTGCTATAAAAAACGCCCCGAGATCGCGATGGTGAACTCGGATAAAGGCATTACCAATCTGCATGTGCCGAGCGACGTCATTATTGATGCGTCCATGCCGGCCATGATTCGCGAGTCCGGGAAGATGTGGGGGCCCGACGGCAAACTTTACGACACCAAGGCTGTGATACCGGACAGATGTTACGCCGGCGTGTATCAGGAAACCATAGATAATTGCAAGAAACACGGCGCCTTTGACCCGAGAACAATGGGAAGCGTTCCCAACGTCGGCCTTATGGCGCAAAAAGCCGAGGAGTACGGCTCTCACGACAAGACGTTTACAGCCACCGGAAACGGAACGATTCGCGTGGTTGACGCGGGAGGCAAGGTGTTGCTCGAACAGAGTGTGGAAGAAGGCGATATCTTCCGCATGTGCCAGACAAAAGACGCTCCCATACAGGACTGGGTGAAATTGGCGGTTACAAGGGCGAGGGCAACCGGAACGCCAACTGTTTTTTGGCTGGATAAGAACAGGGCGCACGATTCTCAGATCATCAAAAAAGTCGAGCGTTATTTAAAAGACCACGATACCAAGGGTCTGGATATCAGAATAATGACTCCGGTGGAGGCCACGCGTTTCTCGCTTGAGCGCATAAGAGAGGGTAAGGACACCAT
>JBAQMW010000146.1:0-6217 GCA_049303155.1 Thermodesulfobacteriota bacterium
TATCAGGAATACGGCAGAAGTTTTCTTATCGAGTCAACGTTCGTCTTGTCAACGAGCGTAGCCCCTAACCTTCTTTTCCGTCCCGGCGACTTCGACGTAAGAAGGTGCCTTCTTCCGGCCTTCATCATTTTAATCTTGCCCTTGCCGGTAACGCGGAATCTTTTTGCCGCGCCTTTATTAGTCTTGATTTTTGGCATTCTTTTCGTCTCCCTTGATTTTTGTTTCTTTGGAATGAACCGCCCCTATCAGCATGGACAGATTCTTGCCCTCGAGTCTCGGATGCTGCTCGACGATCCCTATGTCCTTTACGCCTTCGAGCGCCTTGGCGAGCATGTTCCTGCCGAACTCCGGATGGGTGATTTCCCTTCCCCTGAAAAACACCACCACCCTTACCTTGTCCCCGTTCATGAGGAACTTTCTCATGCTCTTGAGCTTCACGAGGAAGTCGTGCTCTTCGGTCTGTATCCTGAGCTTTATTTCCTTAACGTGGATTACGACCTGTTTCTTCTTGGCCTCGTGGGCCTTCTTACTCATCTGGTACTTGTACTTGCCGTAATCTATTATCTTGCATACGGGCGGCTTCGCGGTGGGCGACACCTCGACCAGATCCAGCCCTGCTTCGTCAGCCGCCTTGAGGGCGTCGGCTATCTGAAGCACCCCAAGCTGGGTTCCGTCGGCGCCTATGACCCTTACCTCGGACGCCCTTATGAACCTGTTTAGCTTGGTTTCGTCTTTTTTAGCGCTTCTCTGAGGAAATACTATAAGGCCACCTCCTATTATTCAGAGCGTCCGCTCTGTAATGCGTATTTACTTTATGACGTTATATATCATAAACCAACTCTTCCGCGAGCGGCCTGTTTTCACTTTCAAGAACTTTCATAAAATCTTCAATCGTAGTTTCCGGCAACACTCCCTTTTCCCTCGACCTCGGAGCGAGCGTCGCGTTAGCCGCCTCCTTGTCCCCCACCACGACTATGTAAGGAATCTTTCTTAACCGCGCTTCCCTTATCTTATGGCCGAGCGTTTCGTTCCTCGAATCGAACTCGGCCCTGTATCCGCTCTCCCTGAGTTTTTCAAAAACCTTCTTTCCGTAGTCCTCGCTCTTCTCGGTTACGTTTACGACTATGGCCTGCACCGGAGAAAGCCACACGGGGAAAGCCCCGCCGTAGTGCTCTATCAGGCATCCGAAAAAACGCTCGAGCGAGCCTAAAAGAGCCCTGTGTATCATTATCGGCCTTGCGTCAACGCCCTTATCGTTACGGTAGGTTATGTCGAACCTTTCGGGAAGGTTGAAATCCACCTGTATCGTGGAGCACTGCCAGTGACGGCCTATAATGTCCTTTATCTTTATGTCTATCTTCGGACCGTAAAAAACGCCCTCGCCCGGGTCTATTGCGTAAGTAAGCCCTTCGGTTTCGAGCGCCGTCTTAAGAGCCGATTCGGCGCTCGCCCAGTTATCGAGCGTTCCGACGTATTTTTCCGGCCTTGTACTTAAAAATATTTCATATTCATTAAAACCGAAAGCCCGCAAAATGTAAAGGGTAAATTTAAGAATCCTCTTTATCTCCGATTCAAGAGTCTCCGGGGTCGCGTATATGTGGGCGTCGTCCTGCGTAAAACCGCGAACCCGCAATAAGCCGTGCAAAACTCCGCTTCGCTCGTAACGATAGACCGTGCCGAGTTCCGCGTACCTTATCGGCAGGTCCCTGTAACTCCTGAGTTTTGAATTGTATATCTGCATGTGAAACGGGCAGTTCATCGGCTTAACGATGTATTCCTGGCCTTCCACGTCCATGGGGCTATAGAGGTTTTCCCTGTAAAAATCCCAATGGCCGCTCCTCTTCCACATATCCAGCTTCGCCACGTGCGGCGTGTAAACGAGGTCGTAGCCGTATTTAAAATGAGCCTTTTTCCAGAACTCCTCTATGACGTATCTTACGACCGCGCCGTTCGGATGCCAGAGCACGAGCCCCGCCCCGACGTCGTCCGTCATGGAAAAAAGGTCGAGTTCCTTCCCGAGCTTTCTGTGGTCGCGATCCTTGGCCGCCTCTAACCTCTTGAGATGTTCGTCAAGGGTTTTTTTGTCGGCGAACGCGGCTCCGTAAATCCTCTGGAGCATCTTTCTTTTTTCGTCCCCGCGCCAGTAAGCCCCGGCGGTCGTCATGAGTTTAAAGGCCTTGACTAAGCCGGTCGATGGAAGGTGCGGGCCCCTGCAGAGGTCAACGAACCCGCCCTGCCTATAAATCGAAACAATCTCGGAATCCAACTCGCGTATCAACTCTTCTTTATACACCTCGCCCGCGGCGCGGAAAAACTTTATCGCGTCTTCCTTCTTGAGTTCTTCCCTCTCGAACGGAAAATCAGCATTTATTATCTCATTCATCTTATTTTCAATCTTCTCGACGTCCTCGGGCGTAAAGGGTTTTTCCACGTCGAAGTCGTAGTAAAAGCCGTCCTCGATTGTTGGGCCTATGGCGAACTTCACGTTGCCATAAAGGGATTTTACGGCCTGCGCCATGATATGCGCGGTCGAATGGCGGCACACGTCAATGCCTTCTTTCGAATCGAGCCAAAGAGGCTCAATCGCAAGAACGCCGCCCGTTGATGCGAGCTTAAAAGAAAGGTCTACGACCTTGCCCGAGACCTTGGCCGCAACGGCCTTCTTCAAAAGCCCGCGGCTCTTCAATGCCTCGGCTGCCGTGGTTCCGTCGTCAAACGACGTTTCTTTTCCGTCGGGGAATTTTACGTTTATCATAGGTATGTATCTTTGTTTTTTGTAGCTCAGTTCTTCAACCCTGAGAGGCGATGCTTCTCAGCCCTAAAGGGCTGAGTTACATGAAATAAAAAAACCGTTATCAATAACCGTGAACCACGGCCGCTCAAAGAGCCTTATAACGGCCGCTAACACCGGTCACGAATCACGGTATTTTAACATACCCGGTATAACTATCGCAAAAATGGTAGGCACGGGCGGTTTCGAACCGCCGACCTCTACAGTGTCAATGTAGCGCTCTACCGCTGAGCTACGCGCCTATTCTCCGCCATTTAACCCATGAATTTTAACATAATTCACTATTGTGTCAAGGGGATTATTGGCAAAAAAGAGAGGCCGAGACAAAAGCCCGCGGCCTCTATCAAATAAGCCTAACCTCTAAAACGTAATCGAAGCCCCGACGCCGAAACCCCAGTCCGGGGACTCGTTGTTAAGCCCCTCCTTGAACGAGACGTCCACAGCCACCTTGTCCGATACGTTAAATATAACCCCTATTAACAAGTTAAGCGGGTCGGTGTTTTCCGTCCTGTCCGTATGCCTGTTGCCGTTAAGCTCGACGCCGAGATGCAGGTCTTTTTGCACTTCATAATCAGCGGCAACTCCGTAAAGTATTATGTCCCTCAGGTTGCTGTTCTTGTCGTCGCCGACGAAGGTGTAGCCGAACTGTCCGTGGAGTTTAAACTTATCGATTGTCTTGGTTGCCGCAAGCGCCAATGATAAATCCTCGTCGCCTGTTCCGAGCCCTTTCTTATGGTCGCCGCTCGCTGTCTTTATAACCGCCTTTGCCGCGAGAGCCGGGTGTGTCCCGTCCTCTTCGGAGAGAAGATACTTAGCCACGAGGTTTATGTCTCCTGCCCCTGATTCGGAATCTCCGGTATCCGGCTTATGCCAGAGATAAGGCAGTTCCGCCGATACCTCCAACCTTTCGGTTACGCCGTATATGGGCGCCACCATGAACACGAACTCATCGTCGTCGTTATCCCACTTCAGGCGGTCAAGGCTTACCTCGACTTGCGCCACCCCTTCCCCGGCGACACCGGCGTCTTCCGTGGCAAAAGGCCTGTAAGCAAGAGCGTTACTCGCCGCGATAAAGGATGTAAGCGCAACAATCAAGAAACTTTTTTTCATCCTGCAAAAACCTCCCTTATCATAGTCAACATCAGATGATTGTAAATTTATATCACCAACCATCGGACATATCAATAAAAATTCCGGCAAAAGGCGCTACTGGGAAAAGGGAGGAAGAACCAGCCGCAACGCCGCCATCCGCCTTCAGCACGGCGGACGCATCAGAAATCCACCTGCATCCGGAGCGCATATATGAGAAGGTAGTCAACGGATTTATCGCCGCCGGGATTAATCACATACTGAACGTCGGGCGAGATGGAGAGGTTTGAATTCGCCCTGTACCTGTAATAGGCCTCGATATAATGCTCTCCGCTTGAGAAATCGGTCATGGGATTCGCCTCTTCGTAGGCTTCGCTTACGCGGCTGAAGCCGTATGCAAGGCCTATCATATCGTTGCCTCTTTTCCATTTATTGCCAAGCATCTGAGCGCCCGCGGAAAAAGAACCGTCAAAATCGGATACGTCTTTATCCTGAAAACCGGCCCTCGCGAAGAGCGTAACGTCGCTCAAGACCTGTTGGTCGAGACTGAAACCAAACCCTTTGTTCGAGAGTTCGTCGTCCGCCGAATCAAGCAGGTCAACATGCTTTGTGTTGTTGAGCCATGCGTAGATCCTGTAATTGCCGTTAAGCCCGTACGAAGGCCGCCACACGTCGAGTTCGGCTATTACAAAGGGCCTGTCAAAGACGCCGTCAAAATCGCCATCCCCCTCAAAAAGCCCGATGTTGCCTTTCACCTTAAGCCCTTTATTATATATGGACGTGAACCTGTAGCCCAGGGCAATGCCCGGGCCGTAGCCGTTTTCATCCCCTCCTGTCTCGACCGCGAGGTTATTTACGAATATGTCGGCCATGAACTGCGCAAGTTCGTTATTTGCGACAGCGTTCGTATCGAAGATGGCCGCAGGGGTAAGTTTGCCCACCGTAAGTTCGAGCCTCCTGTCCAAAATATCCGGCACGTCGAACTCGGTCCAATACCACGCCTCGACTATCCTGAAAGTATTGTCGTCGAATTCCATATCCGCATTCGGCCCTGAAAATGCGGCAGGCACAATCGGCGCCCCGTCGCCTTGCCCGACCATGCCTCTTATGAAGACGTTTCCGTACCTGCCGATAGGGGCTTGGAAAAAGAGGTCGGCGGAATACGAGCCGTCGGCGGAATCGCCGTTGCCTTGGTTATTCGTAACGCCCTGCAAAAAGAGCGAAAGCCCGCCTCCGATGGCCAGGGTATCGAGTTTCTCCTTCATGGCCGTTATACGGGCTGTCCTGTAATCCACCATCTCAAGTTCCCTGCTTATGCTTTCAACGTGGCCTTTCAGTTCTTCCACCAACGTACCGTGCCTTGCCTCGCCCCTTTCGATTTCCTCGACCCTTTTTTCAAGTTCCTCCATCCGTTTCTCGACCTCCTTGGAAGAAGGCTCCGCCGCAAGCACAAAACCGGGCAGGATTAATAACGCGAATACGAGTATCAATCTTTTTGCCACTGTAGCCTCCTTTTTTATTCTCTCTCTCCCCCGATGTTGCATCAAGGGAAGGCGGGGTGTCTTTTCTTCCTCTCCCCTCTGATTATGCGTTTCGGTGTGGGGACACACCGAAACATCCAGCGTCCCGCCTGTCAAATAATGAGCATCATGCCCTTTTAATTTAATGCCCCCTAACCCCCCTTTGTAAAAGGGGGTAACCTTTTAATACCCGCCCTTTTTGCCGGGGCCGAAGTAGTTGAACTCCCACTCTGTCTCGAACGGCGCGAACCACGGCCTCACGCCGGTTTCCCTGTCCGTATGGCGGCCGAAACCCTGCTTAAGAGGATTCTCGATTTTGTATGTAACCTTGTATTTGCCGGCCCCGAACATCTTCACGTTGTCTCCGTAATGAGGCCCGTCGTTCGCGACCATGGGAGACATGTGCCCTTCAATCTTTTCGCCTGTGTCGAGTTTTACGAGCGTATATTCGACCGTAAGGTTCGGTATCCACTCTCCCGCGGCAAAACCGTTGGGATTGTTTTCCGTGGCCCTTATGTCCGCCTCTATGTGGATGTCCGAGTCCTTCCTCGCCCTCATGGCATGAGGCCCTGTGGACGGATCCATCTCTATGGGCTGCAGATAAACCGCCGCTATCTCCATGCCGTAGAGATTTTGCGGCAGGCCTATCGGCGTTTCGAGCGCCATTGCCGGCAACGCAAAAAACATCGCGGCGCACAGCGTAACGAACATCATCGTGAATTTTCTCATTTTCCTTGTCTCCTTTTTTTGTTTTGTGTTAATTAAAATCAATCTGATTCATCGCCCTGATATATATCAGGGCTAAAGCCCTGAGCTA
>JBAQMW010000147.1:0-1513 GCA_049303155.1 Thermodesulfobacteriota bacterium
AAGGTTACCCCCTTTTACAAAGGGGGGTCGGGGGGGATTAAAGCAACAATATCGATCGAGGAGGCAATAGCGATAGCCAAAAAAGAAGTTCCCTGCGAGGTGGTCGAGGCCGAGTACGAGAGAGGCCGTTACGAAATCAAGATATCAAAGGACAATAAAACGATAAAGCTCTATATAGACGCCAAAGACGGCAGCATAAAGCGTAGCTCAGGGCTTTAGCCCTGATATGTATCAGCCCTAAAAGGCTGAGCTACAAAATGAGTGAGGCCGCCAAGGCCTTGACCGGCCTGAATTCCGTGGTAATATTGACGGTAAAGTTCCGCGTATAACTACTGCAAATTACGGAGGTTTCAAACAGTTCCTCCCTTTTTCAAAGGGAGGTCAGGAGGGATTATGGATTACAAGATAAAAGAAAACATCTCGGAAGTCTGCGTATGGGATTGGCAGACAAGGGCGCTTCACTGGCTTAACGCCCTTTTGGTCATAAGCCTCATAATCCTTGCCATCGGTTACGAATGGATGGAGGAACTTGGCGCGACAAAGGCCATGAGGAAGCCTGTAAAAGAGATTCACGCCTATGTCGGATATGTGTTCGTCGTAACTCTCTCGTTAAGGATTATCTGGGGTTTTATAGGCAACAGTTACGCGAGGTGGAGCGACACACTGCCTCTTAGCAAAAAGAAGTGGAAAGAGGCTTTCTTGAACCTTCGGTGGGCGCTTGGCGGGCTTAAGGGAGCGCCGCCAATATCAATAGGCCATAACCCGCTCGCTTCCATTGCTTATGCCGCTCTTTTTGTCGTGCTTGTAAGTCAAGCGGCCACGGGTATTTTTCTTTCGGGCGAGGAACTGGGCATATTTCAGGGCAACATGATTGCCGCTAATGAAAACAAGGGCGTCGAAGCCACGGAAGCCGTTATTCATGAAAACGGCAAGGAAGAAGAAGATAAAGATGAAGAACACGAAGGCACGGCTTCCGGAGCGAAAGAGGGCGAGGAGAAGGAAGAGAGCGTCATGGAGGAAGTGGCCGAAGAAGTGCACGAATTAGGCCTTTGGTTCATGCTGTTTTTCATTGCCGCGCATCTTGCCGGGCTTGTATTGCACGAGATAGGCGAGAGAAGGGGGCTTTTTTCGTCCATGATTAACGGCCGCAAGTACTACGGCAAAGACGAACTGTGAGGGTTATCCTCGTAGAGGATGAAAAGGGCCTTGCCTCGATAATAAAAAAGGGGCTCGAGGAAAACGGCTATTCGGTTGACGTCGCCTATGACGGCGAGGAGGGTCTTTTCATGGCTGAAAGTTATCCGGCCGACGCCGTTATACTTTCAAGGTAATTCTACCCAAAATGGCAAAAAAGACTAATAATATCTGATTTGTCCCGCTTCAAAAAAACCCCCCTATTTTCAGGCAGTTCCGCGATTATAAAAAAGTTTTAATTTTCGGCTTGACATCATTCTGATAAAAGTCATATAATCGCCATCATGTTGAAAGGGAGAGGTTTGCTCCCGATATAAAA
>JBAQMW010000148.1:0-7035 GCA_049303155.1 Thermodesulfobacteriota bacterium
CAGTAATCTCGCTCGTAATGGGAGGGGACTGTCCCCGGAAAATATACGCAATGACCGCCTTATTTGTCATTGCGAGGGGTTATTCCTCAGTAGTCATTGCGAGGGGTTTTATCCCGAAGCAATCTCATCTTTGAAATGACAAACTAAAAAAAGAGATAATAACAAGGGAGGACAAGCAACATGAAAAAGATTTTGATAGCAGACGACGAGAGACGTTTCGCCGAGCTTTTAAGAAGCGAACTCGAAGCGGCGGGGTACGGCGTCGAGGTGGTTAATGACGGAGTGGAGGCGGTGTTGAAGACTCTTGATAATAAGTATGACATCGCGCTCCTCGACATAATGATGCCGAACCTGGACGGCATAAACGCGACAAGGATTCTACGGAAGATTAACCACTCCATGCCCGTCATAGTGTTTTCGGGCGTCGCCGGGAGCGGCGAGATGGCGCTCTCGCTAAAGGCCGGAGCGCAAAGGTGTCTTACGAAGCCTTTCTCGGTCGGGACGCTTCTTGCCGAGATAAAAACCATATTCAAGGAATAGGCTTTCTTTAAAATCAAAAATTAACCCCGACCCATGCTTCGCATGGGTACCCCGACTTTTCGCCGTAAACGCATACGGTGGATGTTTTGGTGTGTCCGCACACCGAAACAATTTCGGTGAGAGGACTCACCGAAATATCAAAACCGCAAAGAGCCTGACAATTTGCCTGAATTTGGGCTCAGAAATTCGTGAACATTTTACATGGCTGTTTTTTACTGTCATGACAATAGGTTAGCACACTTTTAAAGTGCCTCAACATGTCATGACCCTTCTTTTTTTATAAAAGAATACATCTTATTTTTGCCCAGCGCCACTTTCGTAAAACTGTATGTGATTGCCGCAAATCAGATATTTTTACGCGAGCAATTTAATGTAAATGAGCTCTGGGTTACGAAAGTGGCGCTGGGTTGACATTTGATATTTGATTTCTTCTCATATTTCAAGCGAGGCGCTTTATCCCCCTTCCTGTTATCTCAAAAAACCTTTTATTTTCCGGCGAGACCCGCCTTATTTTTCTGTTAATTTATCGGCGAATTGTGTTATATTCGACGCGTAAGATGCGTGTTCCGAATCCTTTCGGAGGTGGCAGACGTCCATGAACAGGATAAGTGTCAAGTTGATAGCAGGTTTTACGCTGATTATCGCGTTTATGGTGGTGGCGAGCGTTTACGTGTATGTCTCCGTGCTCAAGGTGGACAGAGGCGTTCAGGACCTTGCGCGTTATGGAAACCAACAGCTTATCGCCGGAGATTTAAAGTACGGTTTGGCGCGGTTGATCATACCGGCAAGCGAGTACATAATAACCGGTAACAAGAAGCACGTCGGGGATTTCGCAAACGAAACGCAGACCATATACGAGAAGTTGGTGATTATAGAGGCCATAGGGCTTCAAGACGCCGATAAAATTCTTTTGGACGACATAAAGGGCGGATTCGAGGGGATAAAAACGCTCGGCAACGAGATATTTTCTATCGAAAAGCCGGTCGGCAACCCTAATGCGGCCGCGCTCATGGAGGAGATGGATTATAAGCATGTCGGCCCGTCCGTTGAGAAGGTGGCGTTGCTTAACGGTGATATAGCCGAGTTGAGGGTTCAGGCCGGAAAATCCGTCATTGCCAATACCACTTCCGCCATAACGATTTTGATTGCCGGAACGGCCGTGGCCGCGGTTCTGTCTTTTATCGTGGCGTTTCTCATGGCAAGGTCCATATCAAGGCCATTACAAGAGATGACGGAGAGCGCCTCCCGCATATCAGGGGGAGACGTTGACGTCGAGATAAGCGTCAAGCGGAAGGACGAGGTGGGACGCTTAGCCGATTCTTTCAGGGCAATGGTGCTTTATCTCCGGGCAATGGCGGGGGCCGCGGAAACCATCGCGGATGGCGATTTGAGGTACGATGTAACGCCCATGTCGGATAAGGACGCGCTCGGCAATTCGTTCGAGAAAATGATAGTGTCTCTCCGAGGCATGACAGGCGAATTGAGGTCGGGCTCTTCGCGCGTCGCTTCCGCGTCCGAGGAGCTTGCCGCGACATCAGAGCAGTCGAAAAGGAATGTCGAAAGTTCCGCTTCGGCGGTCGAGGAGATAGCGGCGACCATGCACGAGATGAGCGCGAATCTTCAAAACATCGCCAAGGGCATGCAGCAGCAGTCTATTTCCGTGATAGAGACGACCGCGTCAATAGAAGAATTGCTGGCCTCCATACACAAGGTCGCGGATAACTCCAAGAGGCTCGTCGAAATAGCGCGGCAGAGCAGCGCCGTCGTCGTATCGGGCAAGGGCGCGGTCGAGCAGTCTTCCGAAGGAGTAAGGACCATAACGACGGTCATGAGTTCTTCGGCGGAGACCATAAAGATATTAGGCAGGAAGACCGGGAATATCGGGAAGATTGTAGAGGTCATAGACGACATAGCCGAGCAGACGAACCTCCTTGCGCTTAACGCCGCCATAGAGGCCGCGAGAGCAGGAGAGCACGGCTTGGGCTTCGCCGTAGTCGCCGAAGAGGTTAGAAAGTTAGCCGAGAGAAGCGCGAAGAGCACGGAAGAGATAGAGGAGCTCATAAGCGGCATACAGAACGAGACGAGCGAGGCGGTGGCTAACGTGGAAAAGAGCGTAGAGGTAGTGGATATGGCGATACGCCTCTCTCATGAAGTCGAGGCCGCCTTAAAGCGCATAGAGGAGAGCGTGGCCGAGGTCGTCAGGTATTCGCAGGAGATAGGCGCGGCGACAAGCGAGCAGGCCGGAGGGTGCGGCCAGATATCCAAGGCCGTGGGCAAGCTTAACGATATTACTCAGGAGATAACGTCTTCCGCGGATGAGCAGGCCGCAGGTGTGGAAGAGACGGTAAAGGGCATGGAAAAATTGAGGGAGATGGTGCAGAGTAACGCCCTTGGCGCGGAGCATCTTGCCGCCTCGAGCGAAGGCCTCTCGAAGCAGGCCGAGGAATTAACCGCCATAGCGTCTAAATTTAAGATTAACGCCGGGTAAGGGTGGCAACGGCGCTGTGTTAAGCCATTCGTTTTTTTTCCTCTCCCCAAGGGGGAGAGGGTAGGGTGAGGGGGACGAGGATCATAGAAAAAGAAAATTAAAGACCCCTCACCTCTATTCCTCTCCCCGGCGGGGAGAGGAAGCAAAGACAAAAAGGCAATGGCGCTGTCAAGCCATTCGTTTTTTTATTCCCTCTCCCTTGACGGGAGAGGCGTGCGGCATTTTGCCGCATGTAACCCTTTGTAAATAGTAAGGAATAATGTTGACAGCAGGCGTGGTTATAAAATAAAATAGCTGTTTGGATAAATGTAGGATGGGTGAAGCGAAGCGCACCCATCAAACCATTTTTGTTGGGTCTGCTACGCTTGACTCTCGGCGCGGGTTCAGGTTTATAACCTGAACCAAATATTTCGCACAAAGCAATCACGAACTTAAAGCCTGTCCTGAGCGAAGTCGAAGGGGAGCAGGTTGCAAACCTGCTCCCGCAAAGGTGGGTCGGCGTAACCCAACAATGGAGGAATAATATGGCGAAGATTATTCAATTGGTCGGCTTTAAGGTTGACAGGGAATTCTTCGGCGTCCCCATAGGCACGGTGAAGGAGATAGTAAGGCTGCCTGAAATTACCCCTGTGCCCGATACGCCTGACTTTGTCGAGGGAGTGATAAACTTAAGGGGCAAGATAGTGCCGGTCATAGACATGAGGAAGCGTCTCGGCGCGCCCTCTGTTGATTACGGAAGGGCAAGTAGGGCGCTTATCCTCGAACTCGACGGAAAGGTGGTCGGCCTTATAGTGGATTCGGCATCCGAGATACTTAAGATTTCGGACGAAGCCATAGAGCCTCCGCCTGAACTCGTCTCTTCCATAGGCGGCGATTACATAACTGGCGTCGGGAAACTTAACGACAAACTCATAGTCATGCTCGACCTCAAAAGGCTCATGAGCGCGGAAGAGATAAAGAGGTTCGATTCAATGAAGAAACTCAGGCAAGGCGAAGGCAAGGCGCTCGGCGAGGGCGGCAAGGAACTCGGAGAGGGAACCTGAGATTGCTTCGTCCGCCAATAATAATGGCGGACTCGCAATGACTGCCTAATCCGTCATTGCGAGGGGCTTTATCCCGAAGCAATCTCGGCGCGGGTTCAGGTTTACAACCTGAATCAAATATTTCGCATAAAGTTTTGGATGTTTCGGTGTGTCCGCACACCGAAACAATTTCGGTGAGAGGACTCACCGAAATATCAATGAACTTAAAGGAGCAGGTTGCAAACCTGCTCCCGCAGACAAGGCGAAGGCAAGGCGCTCGGCGAGGGCGGCAAGGCCGTTGAAGAAGGAAACAGGTAGATTCTTCGGCCGTAAACATCATCCAACGAAAGGTAGTCAATATGAAATTTTTGAATAATCTCAAGATGCGCAACAAGCTCGTGCTTCTTCTTGTTTTCCCCATAGCGGGGCTTATTTATTATTCCGTTCAGGGGATAAGCGAAAAATACTCCGAGGTAAAGGAGATGGAGAGTGTTGGAACCCTTTCCTCTCTCGCGGTCAAGATAAGCGGCCTCACCCACGAACTTCAGAAAGAGAGGGGCGCGACGAACCTTTTCCTCGGAAGCAAGGGCACGGAGTTCGTAAACGAGGTCTCGGAGCAGAGAAGGGAATCCGATAAGAGGATTACAGACCTAAAGAGTTTCATAACGGGCTTTAATTCCGAGGCCTACGGCATAGAGTTCAAGTCGAGCCTCCTTTCGGCCATCAGCAAACTTGACGACATAAAAGACAAAAGAAACGCCGCGACGTCCCTTAGTGTTTCGGCGGACAAGATTCTTTCCTATTATACCGAGCTTGTGGATTCGATGCTGACCGTTATATCCCACATGTCGCTATTGAGCGGACGTTCCGAAATATCCAACCAGACCGCCGCGTATTATAATTTTCTTCAGGCAAAGGAAAGGGCCGGACTTGAAAGGGCTTCCATGAGCAAGGTCTTCGTTCAGGACAAGTTCGATTCCGGAGGTCTGAAGAGGTTCACGACGCTCATAGCCGAGCAGGCGACCTATACGTCCGTGTTCATGTCTTTCGCGACACCCGGGCAGAGGGATTTTTACAAGTCCAAGATGCAGGGTAGCGCAATCGAAGAATCGGCCAAGATGCGCGCCA
Organism: Thermodesulfobacteriota bacterium; assembly: GCA_049303155.1. Classification (GTDB taxonomy): domain Bacteria; phylum Desulfobacterota; class GWC2-55-46; order GWC2-55-46; family DRQE01; genus JBBTLC01. Next base: position 5,179 of record JBAQMW010000148.1, read on the forward strand.
TCGCCTTCGACAGGGCGGCGGAAGGCAAGTTCGGCGTGGAAGCAGAGCAGTGGTTCAAGGTTAATACCGAGAAGATGGGGCTCATGAAGCAGGTCGAGGACAGGATGAGCATGGACCTCGGCGCCACGGCAAACGCGCTTGCCGAAAAGGCCAAGAGGGCCTACGCGTTGTTTATTGCGATAACCATAGCCACGATACTTCCGACCATATTCATGGCGATTGCCGTAATAAGGACGGTCGTAGGCTCCTTGAATAACATGGCCAAGTGCTCGAAGAAGATAGCATCCGGAGACATAGAGGACGTCGAGGACGCGTTCGTCGAAAGCAGGGACGAGGTAGGAGTATTGTCCTCCGCCTTTAAGGAGATGGTGGCGTATCTTAAGACCATGGCCGGAACAGCCGAGGCCATAGCAGAAGGCGATTTGTCGGCCGAGGTGTATCCCAAAAGCGGGAAGGACGCATTAGGCAACGCCTTCAAAAAGATGGTCGAGGGGCTCCGCGCGATAATGAAGGAGATAAGGAACGGGAGCGAGCATCTTGCCTCGGCCTCGAGCGAGATTGCCGCCACATCCGAGCAGTCGAGCAGGAATACCGAGAGTTCAAGCACCGCGGTCGAGGAGATTACCGCCACCATGCACGAGATGAGCGCGAACCTCCAAAACGTCGCGAGGAGCATGCAGCAGCAGTCCGTTTCCGTAACCGAGACTACGGCCTCAATAGAAGAATTGCTGGCCTCCATACAGAAGGTCGCGGAAAACTCAAAGAGGCTCGTTGATATAGCGCGGCAGAGCAGGGACGTCGTCATATCGGGCAAGGACGCGGTCGGGCAGTCTTCCGAGGGCGTAAGAACCATCACCATCGTCATGAGTTCTTCGGCGGAGACCATAAAGATACTCGGCAGGAAGACCGAGAATATCGGCAAGATTATCGAGGTCATAGACGACATAGCGGAGCAGACTAATCTCCTCGCGCTTAACGCCGCCATAGAGGCCGCGAGGGCCGGAGAGCACGGCTTGGGCTTCGCCGTAGTCGCAGAAGAGGTTAGAAAGTTGGCCGAGAGAAGCGCCAAGAGCACGGAAGAAATAGAGGAACTCATACACGGCATACAAAAAGAGACCGCTGACGCCGTTAAAAACGTCGAGAAAAACGTCGAGGTAGTGGACAGGGCGATACGCCTCTCTCAGGAAGTCGAGGGCGCCTTAAAGCGCATAGAGGAGAGCGTAACCGAGGTCGTCAGGTATTCGCAGGAGATAGGCGCGGCGACAAGCGAGCAGGCCGGAGGGTGCGGCCAGATATCCAAGGCCATGGGCAAGCTTAACGACATCACTCAGGAGATAACCTCTTCCGCGGACGAGCAGGCCGGAGGCGTCGAGGAGATAGTCAAGGGTTCGGAGAAACTCAGGGAAATGATACAACAGAACGCGGCAAGTTCCGAGGAACTCGCCGCATCGGCCGAGCAATTGTCGCGCCACGCGGACAGCCTTAACGAAGTCTCCGCAAAGTTCAAGACAGGGGACGAAAAAGGCGGCAAGGTAATTACGCAAAGCATTGGCCGGGCGCCGGCCAAGGCCGCTAAACGTAAGTAGGGGACTGTTCCCGGAATTATGATATAGAAACGGGATTGTTTCGTTGCGCCTCATGTGGCGCGGGTTCAGGTTTATAACCTGAACCAAATATTTCGCACAAAGTTTTGGATGTTTCGGTGTGTCCGCACACCGAAACAATTTCGGTGAGAGGACTCACCGAAATATCAAAAATTCAGAAAAAACCTGCCCCCGCTTACGTAGCGCCTCTCTTTAGAGCCTGCCCCCGCAATATTAAGCGGGGGATTGCGGTCTTTACGCCCCGATATAACAT
>JBAQMW010000149.1:0-6781 GCA_049303155.1 Thermodesulfobacteriota bacterium
TTCAAAATTCCTTCGAATTCTTTGTCAAAGGCAAGTTGGTTTTTATTGGTCATACCGCCTATCTTTACCGCAAAGCCGTCCTTAGCGCGGCTCGCGCTTACCCATATGCGCCTGTGGAACACGAAAAAGGCGAGGATGAAACCGGCGCCCATGATAAGCGAGCCTGCCCATACCACGTTCGTTCCGGGATCTTTGTTTACCGATACGCCCGAATACGGTATCTGCACGAAACCGGTAAGGATAATATCGTAATTGGTCTCCGGCAGCGTGCGCACGAACGACGGATAGTTAAAGAGAAGCCAAGGCTTCGCGATAAGTTTATCTTTGTTATAGACCTCAAGCCTGACGGCAGGATTTTCCGCTTGTCCCGTCTTCGAATAAATCGTCTTCGTCTCCTCGTCGAACGCAAAATCGGCCACGTACTCCATGAGTTTCGCCGAGTACGGAGTGCCGGGTATTTTTTTGAGTTCCATCCACTCTAATTCGACCGGCTCTTCCGTTTTTCCCGTATCAACCCTCTTAAAGGCTATCTCGGCCATCTTTACCTTGTTCCATGACGTGCCGTAACTCGACTGGTAAAAACGAATGCCCTTGTAATAAAGCGGCTCGTTGACCCATATCTGCTTGGTCAAAACGTCCTTGCCGTCCTCTACGACGGTAAGGATTGAGTTATACTGGCGTATCTGCCCCGTGTCGTAGTAATCCACCCAGAAATTGTCGAGACGCAGATTAAAGTCCGCTTTCTCGGCCGACATAGTGTCGCCGACAAGAATTATTTTGAAATCCTTGTAACCCCAAACGCTTCCTATTATGGAGCCAAGAAGTATTATGAGAAGGCTTAAGTGCGTAAAGTCCGAGCCGAAGCGCCCCAAAACACCCTTCCACGCGTAAATCGAAAAACCGCCGTCAGGGGCATCGAATGCCTTAATCTTATACCTTTTTTTGGCGAGAAGTTCCGAAATCCTGCTTTTAAGCGGCTCAATGCCGGAGGTAAAAGCCGCGTTCCTCGACAACTTGTCTATCAAGGCCGGATTGAAAGAGGCCGATTCATCTTTGAGAAGGGTTTTCCACTTCGGAGGGAACCTGTCGAGGGTGCACGCTATTATGTTCACTACGAGAAGGCACAGAATGGAAACAAACCACCACGTGTTGTACATGCGGTCGAGGCCGAGCCAAAGGATTATTTCCGTCCACCGCTCTCCGTACGCCCTGAAATAATCCTGAGGGCTCTGCCCCTGCTCGATCACAGTGCCTATAATCGAGACGGCCGCGATTAGTATAAGGATGAATATCGTGAATTTGACGGAAGATAAGACGCCGTTAAGGTTTAAAAAAAAACCTTTGGAACCGGCGTTAGGAGCGCCGCTCGAAGGTTTAGCCATAGATTATCGCTTGGTTACTCCCTCCGCTTCGAGATACTTTCGCGCGGCGACGGCCACGTCTGACGAGGGATCTATGGCCTCGGCCTTTTTCCACGCCTCTATGGCCTCTTTCCTTCTGTCCCCGAAGCCATACGCCAGCATGAACCCCTTGGTAAGCCATATGCGCTGGTATTTAGGATTTATCTTGATGCCGGCATCCACGTAAGTCAATCCGTCGGCGGGCCTTTGAAGGTAAAAATAAGCGAGTCCGAGGTCGTTATAAGAATCAACGTCCTCCTTATTCAGCTTCACGGCCTTCTTATAGTAACCGATGGCTTCGTTGTACTGCCTCATGCCGAAGTAGATATCCGCGATACGGGCGTTCAAATCCCAATCGTTGGGTTTTTCCGCGAGTCTCGCCTTAAGGTCGCCGAGTATCTCGTTATAGTTTACGATACCCGCGCCCTGAGGGTAGCTGCCGTTGTTGGAGTACTGTGAACCTTGCTGCTTGTCGTTAGTTGCCGGAGTCTTCGACCTCGTGCCTAACAAGTAAGCAAGCGCCGCGACGATAACCACCGCCGCAACTACGATTATTATTGTATAAGCGCCCTTCTTTTCCATAGGCCGTCTCAGTTGTGTCCCTTTCCGAATTTTTCGTCAACAGCCTTTCTTATGGCCACCGCGTCATAACCCTGTTTATGGAGGTCGTAGGCCATAATGGCCTCGTCCATGCACACGTCGCAGTATTTCGCGTGGAGATCCACGTAACAGGTCAGAAGGCTTTTATGGCCGTGGTGCTTTTTGCAATCGCAATAACAGTAGAGACTGTCTAATATCTCCGGTATCTCCTTGGCTATCGCGTAAACCCGCGCCTCTTTACCGGTAAAATACTCCGGAGAAAGAGTCTCTCTTGTCTCCCCTCCCCTCAAAGAAGCAGGGTCAATCGCCTTGCCGCAACCGGCAATAAACACGGAAGACGCCAAAACAAAAAGCAAGAGCGCGATGCCAAACCCAGGCTTGCCTGTCATGAGTCCGTCCGCCTCAGGCGAAGCGGATGAAGAAAGCGTTTTTCCCGAGCGCCTAATATGGAAAAATATTCTAATCATACCTTACTATCTTATCAATGTAAGATTAAAAAGGAATTAAATCAGCATTATTTCGCTGAAGCGCGCTATGGTCTCGCTTACCGGCCGCTTGCAACTTTCGGCATGGATGAATGGAATGCGCCGCTCGTCATCTTTTCCTCTTCATTGAAAAGTATGCACGCGGTGGGACATCTCTTTATCGGCTCGCCGTCTTGCGGGCAAAGTTCGTAATCTATTACCGCGAGATTGTCTTTCAGGTTTATGCCGCCCTGCGTTTTACAGTCCTTCACGCACAAGCCGCACGCGATGCAGGCCACCTTGCATAATTTTTTCGCTACAGGCCCTTTGTCCTTATTGCGGCAATAGACGAAGAGAGTTCTGCTCTCCGGATGCATTTCTATTATATCCCTCGGACATACCCTCGCGCACGCTCCGCATCCGACGCACTTGTCGTAAAAAACAACGGGCAGGCCGTTCGAATCCATGGCCATGGCCTCGAAGTTGCAAACCAAAACGCAATCGCCGTACCCGATGCACGAATAGGCGCAACCCTTTTCACCGCCAGTCAGATTGGCGCCGCCACACGTCCGGTCTCCCCTATAGACCGCGTTCTTTATAGCCTCTACCTCGCCTCCGCGGCAAAGCACGACTGCCAACACACGCTCGGCCTTGATTGAACCCACTCCGAGGATTCCGGCTATGGCGTCGGCAACGGATTGGCCTCCTGCGGTGCAGGAATTTACCGAGACCTGCTTAAGAGCTAACTTTTCCGCGAGCGCGACGCAACCCGCGTAACCGCACGCCCCGCAATTGGTGTTCGGAAGGGCTTCGAGGATCTTCGCGACAAGAGGGTCGTCCTTGACGTAGAACTTCTTTTCCGCTATGGCTAAAAATACGGCGAAGAAAACGCCCAAGCCGCCCATTGCCAAAACAGATATGATAAAAGACGCGTCCAACATCTCAAGCATAACTCTTACACCCCGTCATTCAACGTCGACCGTATTTATTATTATAACACTGCATTAGCCTTGATACATATCATAAATCTTTTGTAACTCAAGGCTTTAGCCTTGATACATATCAACCCTAAAGAGCCTGCCCCCGCAATCTTAAGCGGGGGGTTGAGTTACGGAATAACACTTCGGAATATCCGTTGCTATACCGAAAGAAGCCCGGAGAAACCCATGAAAGCCAGCGCGAGCATACCCGCGATAAGAAGCGTTATCGGAACTCCCTGAAGCGACTTCGGAACCTCCGCAAAGTCGAGCTCCTCGCGTATGCCCGACATTACGACAAGCGCTAAGGTGAACCCCACCCCTGTGCCGACCCCGAAAAACACGCTCTCTATAAAACTGTATTCCCTTAATGAGGCGAAGAGCGCGAGACCCAGGACGGCGCAATTCGTCGTTATGAGAGGAAGGTATATGCCGAGGCTCCTGTAAAGCGGGGGGCTGGATTTTTTGATGAACATCTCGACGAATTGCACTAATGCCGCTATGGCGATTATATAACTCACGGTCTGGAGAAACGGCAGATTGAACTTTATGATGACGTATTCGTTCAAAAGCCACGTTATCACGGCCGTAAGCGTCATGACGAAGGTCGTGGCGAACCCCATGTTGACGGCGGTGTCGAGCCTCTTTGAAACGCCAAGGAAAGGGCAAATGCCGAGAAAATAGGCGAGCACGAAATTATTCACAACGGCGGCCGATATGAAAATCAGTATCAGCTTCATCTGCCGGACTCCCTGTACTTCGTGAAGTAATTTATGAAGCCTATGAAAAGCCCGAGCGTTATGAACGCCCCGGGCGGAAGTATCATGACGACCCAAGGATTAAAGACATCCTCACTCAGCATGACGAATCCGAATATGCTCCCTGAGCCGAGGAACTCCCTCACGACGCCCAAGACGAGGAGTACCCACGTAAAACCGATTCCTGTGCCAAGGGCGTCGGCCATTGACGGCACTACGCCGTTTTTGCAGGCGAATATCTCGGCCCTCGCCAGTATCATGCAGTTTACCACTATGAGCGCCACGTAGGCGCCGAGTATCTTTGACATTTCCGGAAAAAACGCCTTGAGATAAAAGTCCGCGAACGTGACGAAGGTGGCCATTATGAGCACGTAGGCGGCAATCCTCACCCCTCCGGGCACTATGTTCCTTACCATCGAGACCATCGCGCTCGAACATATGATGACGAACGTCGAGGCGAGCCCCATGGCAAGCGCGCCGCTTGCCGAATTCGACACCGCGAGCGTGGGGCACATGCCCAAAACTATCACGATGATCGTGTTCTCGGCCCAGATGCCATTTTTAAATACGCTGAAAAGGGATTTATTGTTTGCCATTGCCGCCCCCCTCTAATGCGTTTTCATCTTTAAGTATATCCAAAACCGCCGCGACCCTCGCGTTTACGGCGTTCACTATCGCCCGGCTCGATATGGTGGCCCCTGTTATGGCCTGAATCTCGTTGGGCTTAACAGGCTTTTTATTCTTCACGTATTCAATCTTCGGCTCTATGGAAAGCCCTTTGAACTGGCCCGTGAACTTCTCCTCCAGTATCTTCGTGCCGAGCCCCGGCGTCTCCTTCTGGTTGAGCACCCTTAACCCGAACATGGTCTTTTTATCAATCTTAAGCCCGACCATCATCTCTATGATTCCGGCAAAACCGGGGCCCTTTGCGACAAAGGCATACCCGACAATATTGCCTGCCTCGTCCCTTCCGACGAATATCTTCACGGTTTCCGGGGCCTTCTTCGCGCCCTCGATTGTTTTCTCCACCGTATCGTAGCTCTTCGCTCCCTCCAAGACGGTGAATATCATCTTCTTTTCTTCCTCGAGCTGGTTCTTGAGTATCCTCGGATGCACGCTGTGATAAAATCCGGCGAGTATGGAGCCGGAAAGCACGGCAAAAACCGAAAGCACCACCACCATCTTTATTGACTGGTTCATTTCGCCTTGACCTCTCCGAAGACAACCGGCCTTGTCCACCTGTTAAGGAGCGGCGTAATAGCGTTCATGAGAAGTATCGAATACATTACTCCTTCGGGAAGGCCTCCGAAAAGCCTTATTATGACCGTTATGAGTCCGGCCCCTATGGCAAATATCCACTGCCCCGGCGCGGTAGTCGGGGACGTTACCATGTCCGTAACCATGAACCACGCCCCAAGCATCGCGCCTCCGGCAAGCACGTGGAAGAGCGGGTCAGGATATTTTGCCGGGTCTATGAGCCAAAACGCCCCGCCTGTTATCGCCATTGCCCCGAGAAATCCGAGGGGAAGTTTCCAGTTTATGTATCCCTTGTAGCGGAGGTAAAGCCCTCCTATGAGCAGAGCGAGGGCCGAGGTCTCGCCCAAAGAACCGGCGACGTTACCGAAGAAAAGATCCAATAGAGGCGTGCTTATGGCCTCGAACTTCATATTGGCGAGAGGCGTAGCGGCGCTGACGGCGTCAACTCCGCCGAAAAAACCGCCAAAAAAACCGGAAGCGAACGGCTCCGTCCACGTCGTTATAAGCACGGGATACGTTGCCATGAGGAACGCCCTGCCAAGAAGCGCCGGATTGAATATATTGAAGCCAAGCCCTCCGAATATATGTTTGCCTATGGCAATGGCGAAGACCGAGCCCAAGACGGCGCCGAATACCGGAAAAGCCGGGGGAAGGGTCAAGGCGAGGAGCACGCCTGTTATGGCCGCACTCCCGTCGTGGGATGTAATCTTTTTGGCCGAGAATCTCTGAAGAAGATATTCCGTAAAAACGCAAGCCGTTGTGCATACGGCGAGAAGCATCAAGGCGCGAAGCCCGAAGAAGTAAACGCTCACTGCGGAGGCGGGAAAAAGCGCGGCCACGACCGAATACATTATCTTAGGAATGTTCTCGTCCGTAAGGGCGTGAGGAGAAGAAGAAATAAGAAGCGGCCTGTAAGGGGCCTCTTCAATCCCCCCTAACCCCCCTTTGTAAAAGGGGGTAACCTTCTCCTCGCTCGCCGGTTTAGGAACGCTAATCTCTTTTTCCGTCTGTGTGTCGCTCATGCCGTCCCGTTAATTGAAGAAAAATTAAAGATTAAAAATCAAATCTCAAAATGACATATTAAATATCAAAAATGAAAAACCTTGAGTTAATTAGGGACACATCCCAATTATTATCGTTCCCACGCTCCAGCGTGGGAACGATGTGTATTAAAGATTAAAAATCAAATCTCAAAATGACATATCAAAAATCGCAACTGAAAGACATTAACTTTGATTTTTGATACTTGATTTTTGATATTTCTTTCCTAACTGCTCGAACTCTTTTCCGAAGCCCGAAGCTTCGCCTTCCCCACCCTTATCCAC
>JBAQMW010000150.1:0-3293 GCA_049303155.1 Thermodesulfobacteriota bacterium
GAATTCCATGTCTTTCAAGGTGACAGGGCCGGCTCCGGCCTCGATTATCTCGGCTATGCCGAGGAGTTTTTCTATCGAGTCAACGCCGTTTTCCCTCTGAGTCCAGATGAACTCCAAAACCTCGTCAATTACGTTTTGCTAGGCCATAAAGTCTCCTTTTTGTTTCCCTCCTTTTTTCTCCCCCCCTTTTACAAAGGGGGCTGGGGGGATTAAACAAAGCTTCTTTAATCCTCTCTGTCTCTCCTTTGGAAAAGGAGAGAACCCTTCGATAAACCCCTTTCAGTTACCACTCATTTCCAAATCCCTCCTTTTTCCCCCCCTTTCACAAAGGGGGGCTGGGGGGATTAATCTGCACCTTGCCTCTCAAAACGTTACCTTAAGCCCTCTCAATATGAAATTCAACAGGCCACCCATTAATACGGCGAACGGGAATATGAAAAGCGACATCCAAACAGCCGCCTTCAAGCCCCTCTCTTTGACTATCATGAAAAAGTTCGCTATGCACGGCACGAAAAGAGTCATGGTAACGAGGCTCACCACTACCTGCACCGGGTCAAGAAGCCCGTCCTTTTGGAGCGAAAAAAGCCCGGCGGCCCCGTAATCCCTCCTTAAGAAACCTATCAAAAACGCCTCTGTCGCCTTTGCCGGAAGTTGAAGGAAATTTTCGATAATCGGAGACGCCGCCCTTTCTATTACTACCAATATGTTCAGTTTATCGGCAGTAAAAAGCACGAGCGTGCCAAGAATAAAAAGCGGCACAGCCTCCTTGAGATACCACTCGACCCTGACAAAGGTTTTCAGGATTATGTTTCTAATCTGCGGAAACCGCATGGGAGGTATTTCAAGAATAAAATCCGAGGTGTCTCCCGGCACCACCTTCGAGGCGAGATACGCGACAAAGAAAATCACCAAAGCGACAAAGCCGCCCCACCAAAGCGCGGCCTTGAGAGACACTGCGCCTAACATTCCGAGTATCACGCCCAACTGCGCAGAGCACGGCACGCCAAGGGCAAGCAGAAGAGTTACTATTATGCGTTCTTTTTTTGTTTCGAGAATCCGCGTGGTCATGGTGGCCATGGTGTCGCACCCGAGACCGAGGATCATCGGCAGGACGGCCTTGCCGTTAAGCCCCATCATCTTGAATATCCTGTCAACCATTACGGCGAGGCGCGGCAGATACCCCGAATCTTCGAGAAAGCCGAAGAATATGAAAAAATATCCGACTATGGGAAGCACTATGGCCACTGCGTAGGTGAGAGCCATTGTGATAAGGCCGTAGTCGCCGACAAGGAGGTCTCTTAAAAACTGAGTCGGCACCACGAGGTCAGCCATCCTCGAAGCCCAGGGATTCAGATACTCGCCGAAGACGTGTTCTTCGAGAAATCCCACGCTCGTTCCCGCGCCAAAAACCCCGACAAACTCGTACATAAAAAACAAAACAAAAAGAAGGACAAATACGCCCCACACGGGATGCATGGAAATCCTTCCGATAAAACCCCTAAGGCGGCTCGCCTGAACCTTCTGAACGGTTTGGCAGTCGGCGATGATGCGGTCTATGCGTTTCAGCCGCTCCTTATTTATTATGAACCCGATGGCTTCGGAATACCTGGACTGAACCCTCGTGCGTATCTCATCTATCTTTTTTATCGCATCGTCATCGCTGTCTTCGTAGAGCCATTTGAGAAGACTATCGTCTCCTGAAAGAAGCATTATCGCGACGGCCTTTTTAGGCGCAATCCCGGGAGGAAGAATCTTCTCTATCTCCCTTATCCCCTCTTCTATCGGCGCGGGGTATTGCACGCTTAACGTCGAGACCCTGCCTTCGAGGGCTTTATCCTTAAGCCTGTCGAAACCCCATCTCTGGGTGGCGATGGTGGGGATAACGTCAAGGCCGATTGATTCGCTCAATTTTTCCGTGTCTATTGTTATGCCGCGTTCCCCCGACTCGTCGAACATGTTAAGCGCGACGACCACAGGGGAGCCTAACTCGGCCAACTGGAGAGTTATGAGAAGCCCGCGACGGAGGTTTTTCGCGTCAATGACGTGCACAACTCCGTCTATCTTTTCTTTTACGAGTATATCCCTTGTTACCCGCTCGTCCTCGGAAGTGGGTATGACGGAATTTATTCCCGGCGAATCAATTAGCGAGACGTCCTGCCCTTTTACGCGGGCAGAGCCTCTCGATACCTCGACGGTGGTTCCGGGATAATTTGACACGGTCGCGTATCGTCCCGTAAAGGAGCCGAAGAAAACGCTCTTTCCGACGTTAGGATTTCCAACGAGAACTACTTTGCGAGGATGGATTTCTTGGCTCATGGTTAAATGATAACAACTTTCATTTTCATTTGTCAATCAAAAAAATTCCCGCCCGTGGCGGTTTAATGAATGCGTCCGTTATATATAAAACGCCGCGATTTTACGTTCCGGATTTAGGCGCGCAGTCTCCGCAGTAGCCGTAAAGCTCTAACTTATGGCGGACGACCTTGAATCCGAACTTCCTTGCCGTCTCGGCCTGCAGTTCTTCTATCTTCTCATTGTGGAACTCAAATATCTTGGAGCACTTTATGCAGATTATGTGGTCGTGATGCCCTTTTTCAGGGACGTTCTCGAAACGCGTCTGCCCCTCCCCGAACCTGCTCTCCGCCGCGAGGCCGCTTTCGGTAAGGAGTTTCATGGTGCGGTAAACGGTCGCGTATCCGATGGCGGGGTATCTCTTCCTCGAAAGACTCAGGAGTTCTTCGAGGCTTATGTGGGAGGAAACGCCGAAAAAAACATCGGCGATATAATAACGTTGTTTGGTGGATTTGAGGTCCTGTTGCCGGAGATACCTGTTAAAGGCCTCGATTTTAAGGGAATTACGGGATTTATTCATAAATGGCGTCGGAAGCGTTGTCTTTAGAGGCATAAAATGGAGCGGGAGACGGGACTCGAACCCGCGACCCCAACCTTGGCAAGGTTGTGCTCTACCACTGAGCTACTCCCGCGATGCTTGCCCTTCCACTGTATAACCTTGGCAATTCGGGCATTTTAACATAAAGGATTTTCGTGTCAAGAAATATCGCCTCGATTGACGCTCGCTCAAGCAATCCTGCGGCGCGCCTGCGTCGACGCCCTGCGGCGCTGCAACTTGACCGGACTCCGCTATTATAGTATAGTCATTCCAATATACGCCAAATCTCTCCGAAATAACCCGGCCATGAATCCGTCATCTTCGTCTTTTGACCCTTCGACAGGCTCAGGGCAGGCTCTTCGACCGGGATTTTTTATTTAAGGTAATCCGGGCTGTGTTACTT
>JBAQMW010000151.1:0-3797 GCA_049303155.1 Thermodesulfobacteriota bacterium
GCAATAACACAGTGCCGGCGGTCATGATGACGACTGAGGGCCCTGTGGCGGCGTATGACAGCAGCGTAAAGGTTTCGGCTGATATTACGAGCAATACCATATCTGCACAAACGTTGAGCAATATAAACATAAGTTCGGCTAAACTTTACTATGCCGTAACGGCATACACCACGCTTACGCCTCCGGCGGCCTTCGCGTCTTATGCCGAGGTTTCGATGTATAAGACCTCGGACGATAGTTCCTGCTCCGGCTTTAACTCCTTGACGAACTGTTATGCCGCTATTCCGGCGGAAATCGGCCAGAGGGTGTGGTATTTCATCAGAGCGATTGACGTTGACGGCAACTTTGACGCCGACCCGGAGCCTGTCGTCAAAAGCGGCGCTCTCGTGGCGAACACCTACGTCTATGACAAGGACCCTTGTTTAGACACCCCCGCGGTACCCGTCGGCGGAGTTATTATCGGGGTGGGAGATACCGGCGGCAATGTTACCGTTACATGGACTGCGGCCGGGGCGGGTCTTGACCGCGCCGGGTACTACATATACGAAGAGTACTCCGACGACAGGGGAGCGACATGGACTCTTAACGCAATTCCTGTTGCAACGGCAACCCCGGGCACTGCTACAAGCGCCACTTTTCTAACCTCCGGCGGCGCCGGCAGGTGGTTTAGATACCACGTGTCTGCTTACGACAACTGCTCTACGCCGAAGGTGAGCGCTCAAACGAGTTCGATATATCCTGCCGGGGATTCTTCGGCTGTCATAAAAGGAACGTGCACTGCGGCTCCCGGCGCAATTACCGTAGGAGGAACTCTTAGCGGCACGTGGATCAACACCATTAGTTGGGCTATGAACGATGCGGCTAAGGATATAAACACTTATACCATATACAGCAGAAACGCAGGCGTATTTAGCGCGAGCACGAATCTCAATTATGTATCCGTCGCTACCGTAACCCTTGCCACGAGCGGCCTAACGTGCACGGTAACCGCCGGGGCCTGCGCAATCGCCGGTGGAATCGTAACAGTAACCGCGCCTGCGAATACATGGAACTGGGAATCTAATTTCTGGAGCGTGCGGGCTACCGATTACTGCGCAATGTCGGGTAATAGGGCAAATGAGTGGGGAGGCTACTGTTTAAACACCCCGAATTCACCGACAGGCGGAACCATTACCAGCGGGATGCACGATACCGGCGGGAATGTCGGTATTACATGGACCGCGCCTGCGTTAAATACGGATGCAACGCCTCTTATCGACCTCGTGGGACACTATGTTTACGAAGAGACCTCCGATAACAGGGGCGGCGCATGGACTCTTAACCTAACTCCTGTTGCAACAGTAACCCCCGGCACGATTACAACCGCCGTTGTTGCCACCACCGGCGCCGCAGGCAGATGGTCGAGATACCACGTGTCTGCTTACGATTCATGCTCTACGCCACAGGTGAGCGCAAAATTGGGGCCGATACTGCCTGTGCCTGCCGTTATTCCTCAGGCTGTCATAAAAGGGACGGGTACCGCGGCTCCCGCGGCAATCTCGGTGAATACCGTAACATCTACAACGAATCTTTTCGGCGGCGTAAAATACGTCAGCGCCATTAGTTGGGATATGAACGATGCGGCTAAGGACATATACACCTATGCCATATACAGCAGAAACGCAGGCGTATTTAGCGCGAGCACGAATCTCAATTATGTGTCCGTCGCCACAGTTACCCTTAACACCGCAGGCACAACGTGCACGGTAGTACCGGCAACGCCGTGCGTGATCGTTGGCACAACCCTGACAGTAACCGCGCCCGCCAACACATGGAACTGGGACTCTAATTTCTGGAGCGTGCGGGCGACTGATTACTACGGACTGACAGGGGATAGGGGAAATGAGTGGGGAGGTTACTGTTTAAACACCCCGAATTCGCCGACACTCGGTTCTTTGAGCGGCCTAACCGGAGGCATGGGAGATACCGGCGGAACTGTCAACGTTCTATGGACAGCGCCTTCGTTTAATACCGATGTAACGTCTCTTATTGACCTTGCGGGACACTATGTTTACGAAGAGACCTCCGACAATAGGGGAGCGTTGTGGACTCTTAACGCAACGCCTGTTGCGACAATAACCCCGGGCGCGACTACAAACGCTACCGTAGGAACCTCCGGCGGTGCCGGCAGGTGGTCGAGATACCACGTGTCTGCTTACGATTCATGCTCCACGCCGAAGGTGAGCACAAGATTGGGGCCGATACAACCCGGCGTCGCTCCTTTGGCTGTCATAAAAGGGTCATGCGATGCGAATCCTGCGGCAATAACGGTAAGCGGGATATGGAATGACCCTCCTCCTCCGGGCGGCACACGTTATGTTCAAACCATTAGTTGGAGTATGAATGATACGGCTAAGGACATAACGACCTATACCATATACAGCAGAGCCGCAGGCGTATTTAGCGCAAGCACGAATCTCAGTTACGTATCTGTTGCTACTGTTACTTTTACCACCACCGCCGGCACAGCGTGCACGGTAACGGCCGGGGCATGCGCGATAGCAGGCGGAATTATAACAGTAACTCCTCCTGCCGATACATGGAACTGGGACTCTAATTTCTGGAGCGTGCGGGCGACCGATTACTGCGCATTGACGGGGAATAGGGCAAATGAGTGGGGAGGCTACTGTTTGAACACCCCGAATCCGCCGACACTCGGATCTTTGAACGGCCTAACCGGCGGCATGGGAGATACCGGCGGAACCGTCGGCGTTCTATGGACCGCGCCTACGTTAAATACGGATGCAACGTCTCTTCTCGACCTTGTGGGACACTATGTTTATGACGAGTACTCCGACGACAGGGGAGCGACATGGACTCTTGACCCGGCGCCTGTTGCGACGATAACCCCGGGCACGACTACAAACGCTATTGTGGCGGCTTCAGGCTTAACAGGCAGGTGGAGCAGATACCACGTGTCTGCTTATGATTCATGCCCTACTGCGCCCAAGGTGAGCGCAAGGTTGGGTCCGATACAACCCGGCGTCGCTCCTCAGGCTGTCATAAAAGGGTCATGCACCACGGTTCCGGGCGCGCCTATTTGGAACACCCTATACCTGTGTAAACCCCAGGCGATTCCCACTGACAGGGAAGCTACTTTGCCGCTAACGTCTGCAAACGACCTTGCCACGGTGAATCTTTATCATTGCCCGGGCGGTGTTTGTACGGTACCGCCAACCCTTATCCAATCGTTTACGCTTCCGTCGAATCCGTGGACTCTTGCGGGAGGAGGCGTTTATGGATTTGATATTCCCGCGCCATACGGTTGCGGGGATTGGTATACAATAAGCGTGGTGGATTTCTGCGGGAACGAGGGGGCTATGTCTACGGCATGGTAGAAGTAGCAGAAGCAGATTGGGGGAGAGGGTAGAGTCTGTCTTGAGCCTGTCGAAGGAGTGAGGTGCAGTTTCTTCCTCTCCCCAAAGGGGAGAGGGTAGGGTGAGGGGGCAGACGGAGACTATGAGGTGGATGTAATTGTTTCATGGAAAAAATAAAATCCCCTCACCTCAGTCCTCTCCCCGCCGGGGAGAGGAGGCAAAGACAAAAGGGCAAAGATAAAAAGGCAAAGATAAAAGAGATTGGTGCAGTTTCTTCCTCTCCCCAAAGGGGAGAGGGTAGGCAAAGACAAAAGGGCAAAGATAAAAAGGCAAAGATAAAAGAGATTGGTGCAGTTTCTTCCTCTCCCCAAAGGGGAGAGGGTAGGGTGAGGGGGCAGACGGAGACTATGAGGTGGATGTAATTGTTTCATGGAAAAAATA
>JBAQMW010000152.1:0-7969 GCA_049303155.1 Thermodesulfobacteriota bacterium
GGGGTAGCGCGTCGTAAATTCCGGCTTTTATAGGGCAGGGCTTTAGCCCTGCGTAAATGTAGGGCAAGGCTTTAGCCTTGCATAAAAGACCGCAACCCTAAAGGGTTGCCCTACTAACTACGAAAAAAACAAAGATTATGTCAGGGTAAAAGCAAAAGCAAATCAGATGACTTCCCTCAATCAAAATAAAACCAACGCGAAAACGTCCAAACCCAAGGTAAGCGTCTTGGTGGCCGACGACGAGAAAAACCTCGTCAACATATTGAAAGAGGAGCTCGCCTCGGCCGGTTTCGAGGTCTTTACCGCTTATAACGGCAAGGACGCGCTCAAGCTCCTCGAGCAGAAGAAATTCGACGTCTGCCTTTTGGACGTCAACATGCCTTTTATTAACGGCGTCGAGGTGCTGAGGATAGCGGGAGAGCAGGCCGTTCCGACCGAATTCATAGTCCTAACCGCCGACGCCACCGTCTCGACCGTCATAGAGGCCATGAAGCTTGGCGCTTACGACTACGTGGTAAAGCCATGCGCCTTGGAGAGAATTATATTTCTCGTCAACAAGGCCAACGAAAAAAGGCTCATGAAAAAGGAAAGCCTTCTTTTCAGGAGGCTTAGGGAGGGGAAGGCGGAGTTCATCACGCGCAACACGGTCATGTTGAAACTCATCGCAGAGGCCGCTCGCGCGGCGCGGAGCGACGTGAACGTGCTTCTTATGGGAGAGAGCGGCACCGGAAAGAACCTCCTTGCCGGGCACATACACGAAAACTCGCAACGCTTCGCCGAGCCGTACATAAGTTTCAACATAGCGGCCATGCAGGCTACGCTTGTGGAGAGCGAACTCTTCGGCCACGAAAAAGGGGCATTTACCGGAGCGATAAACGCCAAGGCCGGCCTCTTCGAACTCGCCGACCGGGGCACCATATTCCTCGACGAGATAGGGGATGTGCCTCCGGACGTGCAGGTAAAGCTGCTTCGCGTGATAGAGAAAGGCGCTTTTTACAAGGTCGGAGGCACGAGGGAGTTTTCCGTTGACGTGCGGCTCTTGGCCGCCACCAATAGAGACCTTCTCGCTCTGGTAAAACAAGGACGGTTCAGGGAAGACCTCTATTACAGGCTCTCGACCGTGGCCTTTACCATACCGCCCTTGAGGGAAAGAAAAGACGACATCCCCGCGCTCGTCGAAAAAGTTACGGATGGGCTTCCGGCGGGCTTTAAGAAACGCTTGGATAACGGCGCGATGGCGTTGCTTTTAAGATACGACTGGCCCGGCAACGTCAGGGAACTCGAAAACGTGCTTCAGAGGGCGGCCATACTCTCTGACGGGGACGTTATCAAGCAGGAAGACCTTCCGGCTGAACTCCGCGGCAAAGACGGCGGCAACGGGGGAGGACATTCGGCCTCGACGCTCCGGGACATGGAGAGGGAGCATATAAAGAAAGCCCTCGATTCGAGCGGCGGACACAGAAAAAAGACCGCCGACTTCCTCGGCATAGACTGTAAAACCCTCTGGAGAAAGATAAAAGAGTACGAGTTGGAGTGAATGGAAATCAAAAATAAAAAATCAAAATGCAAAATGACAAATTAAAATTTAAAAGTGAATTCAAAAAACGCGTCTATGCGTTCGCCCTTGAAATAATCAAGTTTGTTGACGGGTTGCCCGAAAACAGAACATGCGGAACTATGGGCAATCAATTGCTCCGAAGCGCCACGAGTATAGGAGCAAATATTATTGAAGCAAATTCGGCCAGTTCAAGGAAAGACTATATTAATTTTTTCAATCATGCTTTGAAGTCAGCCAATGAGACTAAGTTTTGGATAGGATTGATTAGAGATTCAGGTAAAGGCAATAGGGAAATATCAAATAAGCTTTTAAGTGAGACCACGGAGATTGCCAATATACTTGCCTCCAGCATATTAACTTTAAAAGGGCGAAAATAAATTCTAACAGAGCAAGAATTAAGGCGGGGAATTTTGGTATTTTATTTTTGACTTTTGAGATGTCATTTTGATTTTTGACTTTTTATTTTTGATTTCTATTAGGGCGTTAACTTCCACGGAAAGGCGAAGAATCCAATGGACGTAAAGAAAAATCCCGCTTTCATGAATCTCGTCTTATCCGGCATATCCGACGGGATATACGCCACTGATATTGACAAGAACGTTACGTTCTGGAGCAAGGGCGCGGAGGCGATGACCGGACACAGGGCCGAAGACGTATTGGGAAAATCCTGCAAATACTTCCTCGCCCACACCGACGAATACGGCGCTCCTCTTTGCGACACGCCGAAGTGTCCGCTCGTTTATTGCGAGGAGCAGAGGAAGAGCATGCCCGTAAAATACATAACCGCGCATAAATCCGACGGCAAGAGGATGTCGGTCAGCGTTACCGCTTCTCCGCTTATCTCGGACGGCAATCTTCTTGGCGTTGTCGAGGTCTTCAGGAACAATACCGAGCATAGGGAACTGGAAAAGTTGAAGGACGGCCTCTCGAACATGTTAGTTCACGACTTCAAGAACCACCTCTCCATCATAACTATCGTCTTGCAGACGCTCCGGGAAAAATGCGACGGCTCTAACGACAGGTATCTTTCGATGGCCGTGTCGGCATGCATGGATTTGGACAGGATGGCCATAAATCTCCTTGAGATAGCAAGCCTTGAAAAGGGCGTGGAACTCGATGCCAAGGCCGTCAGCATGGCCGGGATAGCTTCGGCAGAGGCTGATGAGGTTAAGGCGAGGCTTGAGTTGTCAGGGCATGGGGCGAATGTTTCTTGCCATATTCAAGACGGAATTCCCGATGTATTATGCGATAAGTATTATATGCGCAGGGTCGTCGCGAACCTTCTTGATAACGCCGTAAAGTTCACTCCCGATGGCGGCGAGATAAAGGTTTCCTGCGTGCGGGGTACCCATCCTTCGGATGGGTCGGGCGCTTTTGTAAGGGTAACCGTGAGCGATACCGGCTCGGGCATACCGGAAAAATATCATGAATTGATATTCGACAAGTATTGGCAGGGAGCGGATACGAAGATGTCGGCTTCCAAAGGAGTGGGCCTGGGCTTGGCTTTTTGCAAGATGACGGTTGAGAAGCACGGCGGAAGGATATGGGTCGAAAGCGTCGAGGGCAAAGGCGCGGCATTTCATTTTACCGTGCCAATGGCGTAACTCCCTCTCCACTCGTGGGAGAGGGCTGGAGTGAGGGGGAAAAGAGAGATTGCTTCGTTTCACTCGCAATGACTGCCTAATTTGTCATTGCGAGGGGGTTTTATCCCGAAGCAATCTCGTCTTTACAGTCACCGGATTGCTTCCCGCCACGCCCCGATGCCTTCGGATACGGGGCGCTCCGTATTGAAACATCGGAGCGCTTCGCTCGCGGCTTCGGCTCACTCACTCGTAATGACCACCTATATCAGGGCATTTTGCCCGAAATATATGCGGGCAAAATGCCCTGATACTGCCCTTCCAGTAAGACCAATCTAACTAAAATCCAATAAAATCAGCATGTTAACTTGTTGGCACAGGTATTGCTATATTAAAGTAGCGTATGAAAATACTTGTTGTGGACGACGATAAATACATGCTCGACCTCGTGGCCGCGATACTTAAGAAACGCGATATGGACGTCGTGAGCCGGTCAAACGTCGGCGATGCCATAAGGGACCTCGCCGGAGGCGGGTTTGATTGCGTGCTGCTCGACCTGCATATGCCGGGCATGGACGCGTTCTCTGCTATTCCCATAATAAAAGACATATCGCCTTCGGTGAATATCGGAGTGATGACAGGCGACACTGACCCGAAGTGGGGCGTGTTAGCCGCTCAAAAAGGGGCGGACTTTTTCTTGCGGAAACAATTCGACGTGATAAACATAGCGAAATTCGTGGAGCGGGTTTCCGGCAAGAAACAGTAGTTAAGGTAGAAGGGCATTGAAAAATGGATATAAACTAATAGAGTGGTTTGTTTAAGGGTTCTCCCCTTTTACAAAGGGGAGACAGAGAGGATTTAAAGGGCGCAGTATAGCAGATTAATCCTCCCTACCCCCCTTTGAAAAAGGGGGGAGAAAAAAGAGGATTTATAAAAAGGAGGTTTTTATGTCCAAGGTTTTACAGATGGTTGGTTTCAAGGTTGACAGGGAATTCTTCGGCGTGCCGATAGCGAAGGTTAAGGAGATAGTGAGGGTGCCGGAAATAACCCACGTGCCGGATACGCCGGAGTTTGTCGAGGGAGTGATTAACCTCCGGGGCAAAATAGTTCCCGTGGTTGACATGAGAAAAAGGCTCGGCGCGAAGTCGATTGAACGTTCGAGGACGAGCAGGGTGCTTATCCTTGAGATGGAGAAGGGGGTCGTCGGGCTTATAGTGGATTCGGCCTCCGAGATACTTAAGATTTCGGACGAGGCCATAGAGCCTCCGCCTGAACTCGTCTCTTCCATAGGCGGCGATTACATAACAGGGGTCGGGAAACTTAACGACAAACTCGTAGTCATGTTAGACCTTACAAGGCTAATGAGCGCGGAAGAGATGAAGAGGTTAGATGCCGCCCGCCGTATCGGCGGAAGGGAAATGCCGAAACTCGAAGAAAAGGTCAATTGAAAGCATCCCATTTTGTCATTCCCGCGGTCTTTTGAGCGGGAATCCAGGGTTTAATTTAGTTTAGTTTTCTTTTTCCCCTCACCCTACCCTCTCCCCAAAAGGGGAGAGGAGAAAAAAGACCCTCCGCGGTCTGCATTAAGACCTCGGGTAATGACAGGAAACAAAACATTATAATAAACGAGGAGGTATAGAAAATGAAGTTCATAAACAACATCAAGATGAAAGGCAAGTTGGCTTTGATGCTCGTGTTTCCGGTGCTGGGTCTTTTGTATTTTTCAATAACCGGCATAGCGGACAAGGCCTCCGAGCTTGGCGACATGAACGACCTGAAATCGCTTTTTGCGCTTACCGTCCGCATAAATCCGGTCGTTGACGAGCTTCAGGTGGAAAGAGGCAGGACAGCCCTTTACATCGGAAGCAAGGGCAAGGAATTCGGGAATGAGCTTGACCGGCAAAGAAGCGAGGTGGATAAGGCCCTGTCCGAATTTGAGGCGGTCTATAACAAGTTCGACAAGAACATGTTCGGAGCGGAGTTCAAGAAGGTCTTGGAAGACGGGATGAACGAACTCAAGGACCTCAAGGCCAAACGCAATGCCGCGAGTTCTCTTACGGCATCTGCCGACGAGATGGTAGGTTTTTATACGGGATTAATCGATAAACTCATAGACGTGGCTTCTCATGCCCCTACTTTCAGTAAAAACTCCGAGACGACCCGCCTTTCCGCTGCTCTTACGAACTTCGTGAAGGCAAAGGAAAGGGCGGGCAGGGAGAGGGCCATTCTTTCCGCCACTTTCAGCAAAGACGCTTTTACGCAGGAGGGTTTCCAGAAGTTTTTAATAAACATGGCCGGACAAAAGGATTACATGGACGCCGCCCTGTCGCTCATACTTGACGAGGAACTTGATGATATTACGCCGCATCTCAAGGGTCAGGCGTTCGACGACGTTGAAAAGATGAGGGCCACAGCATTTGCAAGAGCATCCACCGGAAAGTTCGGCATTGACCCCGGCCAGTGGTTCAAGACTGTTACAACCAAGATAGAATCCATGGGCGAGGTCTCGGACGGTCTTAACAAGCGTCTTGAAGTGATGGCTAACAAACTCAGTTCCTCCGCCAAAAACGCCCTTATCGCTTACGCCGTCATAGCGGTTATCGCGATAGTTCTCGCGTTAGTTTTGGCCTTTATAGTGATGAGGAGCATCACAAAGCCTTTGGAGCAGATGTCACAGGTGAGTAAAAAACTCTCGATGGGAGAGCTTGACGCAGTGGTCGAGCTTAAGAGTAAAGACGAGGTCGGCGCTTTGGCGGATTCTTTCCGCGAGATGATTGATTATATGAAAGGCATGGCTCATACCGCGGACGCGGTCGCGGAAGGCGATTTGAACGTCGACGTTAATCCGAAGAGCGCGAAAGACGTCCTCGGCAACGCCTTCAAGAACATGACAATATATCTTAAGGGCATGGCGCACACGGCAGAGGCGATAGCAGGAGGAGATTTGAGTCAAGAAGTTGCTTCGAAGAGCGCGAAAGACGTCCTCGGCAACGCCTTCAAAAAGATGGTCGAGGGGTTAAGGTCTCTCGTAAGCGAGATAAGGACAGGAAGCGAGCAGATTTCAAGCGCCTCGACCGAGGTCGCGGCAACGAGCGAGCAGTCGAGCCGGAACGCGGAAAGTTCCTCGACCGCTGTCGAGGAAATCACCTCCACCATGCACGAGATGAGCGCGAACATACAAAACGTGGCAAAGAGCATACAGAGCCAGTCCGCCTCGGTTACTCAGACGACGGCCTCCATAGAAGAATTGCTGGTTTCAATACAGAAGGTCGCGGAGAATTCCAAGAGGCTCGTTGACATAGCCCGGCAGAGCAGTAACGTCGTCGGCACGGGAAAAGAGGCGGTCGGCCAGTCATCCGAAGGGGTGAGGAACATAACCGGAATAATGAATACATCAGCCGACACGATAAGGCTCCTCGGAAGCAGAACAGAAGACATCGGCAAGATTATCGAGGTCATAGACGATATAGCCGAGCAGACGAACCTCCTCGCGTTGAACGCCGCCATAGAGGCCGCGAGAGCGGGCGAGCACGGCTTGGGCTTTGCCGTAGTTGCCGAAGAGGTGAGAAAGTTGGCCGAAAGAAGCGCGAAGAGCACGGGCGAGATTTCCGAGCTTATCTACGGCATACAGAAAGAGGCCACTAGCGCGGTCAAAAACGTCGAGAAGAGCGTTGACGTCGTCGAGAAGGCGCTTAGACTTTCAAAGGATGTAGAGGTATCCCTCCAGAGGATAGAGGACACGGTCGCCGAGGTCGCGAGATACGCGCAGGAGATAGGGGCCGCAACGAGCGAGCAGGCGAACGGATGCGAGGAGATTTCCAAGGCTACCGGAAAACTCAATGAAATCACTCAGGAGATAAGCTCCTCCGCGGACGAGCAGGCATCGGGCATCGAGCAGACCGTAAAGGGCGTCGAGAAGCTCCGCGAGATGGTTCAGCAAAACGCCTCAAGCTCTGCGGAACTGGCCTCAAGCGCGGAACAGATGTCGAGGCAGGCAGAGTCTCTAAACGACGTGGCGGGACGCTTCGACATCGGGGACGAGCACGCGAAGTCGGGCAAGACCGCGAAGCGCAAGTAGGGGCGCGGCACAGGGTGTTTTTTCTCTCCTCTCCCCTTGGGGAGAGGGTAGGGTGAGGGGAAAAAGAGGGTTGTAGGAAAGGAAAATTAAAGACCCCTCACCTCATTCCTCTCCGGGGCACCCGCCCCATAGGGCGGGTCGGGGGAGAGGAGGTAAAGATAAAAAGACAAGGATTTATATGTCAGGGCTAAAGCCCTGATCAACCTAAAGAGGCGGCGCCATGAAGAATGTTCTCATAGTTGACGACGAGGCCCGGTACTCCGATGCGCTTAAAAGCGAGATAGAGGCCGCCGGTTATTCGGTGGACGTGGCCCATGACGGGGTGGAGGCCGTATTAAAAGCGCTTGACAAGCGCTACGATGTTGCTTTACTTGATATGGTAATGCCTAATCTGGACGGCATAAACGCCGTCAGGATATTAAAGAAGGTAAGGGCGGAGATGCCGATAATCGCCCTCTCCGGGAGCATGGAGCACGACCGCCTGTCGGAGACGATAAAGGCGGGGGCATTGATGTTCGTTCACAAGCCTTTTTCAACGCACTGGCTCATATCCCAGATAAAGTGGGTGGTGGGGGATAAGTAAAAAACAACGAGAGTTTTTGGCTTTTCGTAACTCAGGGCTTTAGCCCTGATACATTTGGAAGATAATAACCATAAGACGAGATTGCTTCGCTCCGCTCGCAATGACAGTAATCTCGCTCGTAATGGGAGGGGACTGTCCCCGGAAAATATACGCAATGACCGCCTTATTTG
>JBAQMW010000153.1:0-1787 GCA_049303155.1 Thermodesulfobacteriota bacterium
TGGGTACCCCGCCCTGCCCTACGAAAACAAGAAACTACGCCCTGCATATCGTATCCGCCCTCTCCGGACCCTTCCCGACCCATTCTTGAGAATGGGTTCCCAGGGAAAGGGAATAAAAACAACGCCACCCGTCAAACAACAAGCCCTTCGGCAAACTCAGCCCCTGCCTATATGCACGGCAAAGTGCCGCAAGTAGTGCCTCCGCCTCCGCTTATTATCGTCGTATCGGTTGTCGTTGCGACGGTATCCGTTATCACCGTATCGGTTGTCAATCCCTCCTCGGTATAACCGAAAAGTTCGGTCGTTGCCGTGTCGGTTGTCGCCGTGTCAGTTGTTTCAGTCGTTGCCTCATCGGTTGTCCCCTCTTCGGTAGCGGCGGTCTCCGTGCTTCCGTCGTCGGTAGTATCCAGAAGCGCCTGCAACTGTTCCGGCGGAGCGTCTTTCGGCATATCGGGCGGAGCGTATTCAGTTACCTTGGACGTCTTATTCTTGCCTATCAGAACCTCGCCGCCGATATTAGGATTGGCGTGCTTCTGCGACACCACTCCGTCAAACACGGTAGTCGTCGTGTCGCCGTTCTTGTCAATCTCGATGAAAAACTTCGTGCCTTTGACTCCTACGACTGCGGTAGGAGTTTCTACCGTGAACTTCGAATCCCTCCACGGCCTGAAACTTCCGGACGAGGTTACCTTCACGACCTTCATTACCATCATCCTGAAGGCGCCCCTGAACGCGCTGATGCTTATGTTCCTTTTTTCCTCCGCTTTATTGTAAGCAGATTTCCTTATCCTCATGCTCGAATTAGCGGAAACGCGCACGATCGAATTATCCAGAAAGGTAATCTCCACCTTGGAACCTTCCCCTGTCTTTACGTTATCGCCTTCGAATAGCGAATCTCCGAACTTCGCCTGAACCGTGGCGGAACTTCCCTGTCTTCCTATCTCGACGTTGCCCTGTATGGAAGTAAGTTTACCGCTGTAAACCACCGCGGCACGGGCAACCGAAGAAAACAAGATAGCGGTAAAAACAATTGCCAAAAACACCCCGACCCACCCGAAGGGTGGGTACCCCGCCCCTGTTGAATATTTCCTTCCCATGGCATTACTCCTTTCTTATTATAAACGTTAATAAAACTTACGCATAAAATGACTAATTTAAGATACTTTTACATATCCATTCGCGTGTGTCAAGGTTTTTTTGGTAAAAAATACCCTGCCCCGCATCTTGTCACCCTGAACCCTGTCACTTCCCGTTGCAAGGTGTTGCGGCAACGGGAACCCTGCCTGTCGAAGGATTGTTTCAGGGTCTATTTTTATCATTTCCTCATTCAAAACGAGATGCTGAAACGAGTTCAGCATGACAGATTACTTGTAACGGCGTCCGCGGTTACGAACGACCGCGAAGAGCGCCTTTGAAAAAGCCGACGAAATACTCCACCCCCGACCACACGGTCGCAACAAGGGCCGCCCAAAGAATGACGGAACCTATCAGATGGAAATTCAGCCCGAAAAACTCGTAATGCAAAAGAAGCGGCGTTACGGCGCATATCTGCAATACCGTCTTCACCTTGCCGGACGGGCTTGCCGCCATGACCGTTCCTGACTCGACCGCAAGCGCCCTGAGCCCTGTTACTGCCATTTCCCTCGCCACAATCACCGCTACCATCCACGCGGGAACCCGTTCCAAAGGAACAAGCATGATGAGGGCAGTCACAATGAGTAGTTTATCCGCGAGAGGGTCGAGGAACTTGCCGAAAGCCGTAACAATCCACATCCGCCTCGCAAGAT
>JBAQMW010000154.1:0-4683 GCA_049303155.1 Thermodesulfobacteriota bacterium
GCCCCCCGCTTAATATTGCGGGGGCAGGCTCTAAAGGACTGAGCTACAAAAAAACATCCCTGCTGCACACCGGTAATCGAACGGGAAAAGCAGTGCGACGGCGAGTTCTACGTAGCTCAGGGCTTTAGCCCTGATATAATATGTATTCAATGATGTTTCGGTGTGTCCCCACACCGAAACCCCTGACACAGAAGCGGTCGTACTGGTAAAAAACGATAAAAACGGAGGCGACATCATAATGAAAAAGACTCTGATAACCATCTCAACCGCTTTTACGCTCGTGTTCGCGAGCGCGGGTTTTTCCTTGTCCGCGGCTCCTGATTGGGACGCAGTTGACTCGAAAAAAGTTACGCTTTTTTATCCCGGGGTTGCGTCTTGGGAATTCTTGAACAGCCCCGACCACTCACTCGGCGCGAAAAACATAAAGGAAGGCAAAAAAGCATGCGTTAAATGCCATACGAGCGAAACAGGCGAATACGACATAATGGCCGACGACATCGCTTCCGGGAAATTCCGCATGAAAAAATCCGGCAAACCGTTCGAGCCCGAGCCCATAGCGGGCAAGAAGGGCTTTATGGAGGCAAAAGTCCAGAGCGCGCATGACAACGAAAATATCTATTTGAGGATTGAGTGGCAGTCCAAGGGAGGAAGTTTTAAAGACCCGGCTCTCGCAAAAAAGGGGCTTCAGGACAGGGTCATGGTGCAGATGAACAAAGACCACGATTACTTCAGAAGATACGGCTGCTTCATAGCCTGCCATGACGACGCAAACCACATGCCCGGAAGCCCTACAAAAGACGAGGTAAAAAAGCACCCCTATTATAGCGCCCTCAAAAGAGACACCGTAAGGCTTTACGCATTTTATACGAGAACAGGCGGATGGAACGACTTGAAACCCAAGGCCGAACTCGAAGAACTTTCAAAAACAGGCTTGATTGACGTTTGGGAGGTTGAGATTGAAGGCAAAGACGTAAAAACGGAAGACGGATGGATATTAGAGGATAGGAGAGACGACGAAAAAGCCGACATAGCCGCGGAAGGTTCATGGGCGGACGGCAAATACAGCGTAGTGATAAAAAGGAAACTTAAGACAGAAGACAAGAAGGACGTTTCACTCGAAGAAGGAGCCATTGTCTCAATCGCCATAGCCATACATGACGACGGCACGGACAATAGAAGGCATTACGTGAGTTTTCCACTCCAACTCGGCATCGGAACCGGAGGCGACATAACGGCAAAGAAGGTCAGGTAGGGCAGGGTAAATGGCAGGGCTTTTTTTACCCCTCTCCCCTTGTGGGAGAGGGTAGGGTGAGGGGGAGCGGCGTCAACAACCTAAACAAGGAGGAGAGACGATGAAGAAAGGATTGGCGATAATACTTTTTATGGCTTTAGGCTTGGTCTTTACGACAGGCGCCGCATGGGCAATGCCTCATTTTTCGAGGAAGGTCGCGAAGGACTGCACCTTCTGCCACAGCGTATTCCCGAAGTTGAACGAGAACGGCAGGATATTCAGAAGCAACGGCTACCGTTTTGCCGAGGACATGGAAAAGTGGGCAATAGAAGCAAAAGACATAACCATGTTTCCCCTCTCGGCTGAGGTGGAAATAGAGTTAGAGCATAACCAAGATACCCCACTGGTCGGCTCGACAAATACAGAATCAGAGTTGAAGCTTGACGAAGTGGAACTCTTGTTCGCGAGCGCGATGGGCAAGACAGGAAAGATTTCAGCCCTCGGCGTGATAGCGGTGGAGCAGGACGGGGACGCGTATGAGACCGTGATTGGCCCGGCGTATGTCCAGATAAACGACCTCATTGGCGACGTTGGCAAAGGCACGCTCAACCTCCGGGCCGGACAATGGGCAATCGCGTTGCCGTTCATAGGTCCTGACCAGCAGGTTGTAATGAACCGCTACCTTGCGGCAAGAACCCTCGGAGTCTTTAGCGACGGGGAGCAGAGGGCTGTTGAACTCAACGGAAGTATCGTAGCCCCGGAAGAAACCTCTACCCCGACCCACCGTTACAGCATCGGGCTTTCGCGCGAGGACGTGATAAACGACCACAAATTGCAGGGTTATTACCTGACATACGCCGCGACAGTAAGGGAAAATTACAATCTCGGCGTCATATACAGGAGCACGGAGGAAGCGATTGATGGCAACTCGGACGGCGACTTTACTGACGCCTTTGACTTTGACGCGAGTTTTGAGAAATTCGGCATTGCCGGAGAGGCTTCGTTCGGCACTATAAAACTCAGCCTCGGATATTTCGTTTCGAACGGTAAAGACGGGATGTCTGACCTGAAAAACTACTTGATCGAGGCCCTCTACCTGCTCGATAAAAAAATTACGCTCGGCGCCAGATACGACGTCGTGGATGAAAATATCTCCAACGATAAAGCAAAGGCGGCTACACTTTCCGTAAGATATAACATCTTAAGCAACGTATTCGCTCAGGCGGAATACAGACGCTTAACCGACGACGACGGCGTCGTGGGCAGTAACGAGAAAGAAACAAGAGGCAGGCTCGTTATGGTCGCGATGTTTTAATCAAGAAGAGGGGAATTTTATTTCCCCTCTTTCGTCTTTCACGTCTCAAAATGCGGGGAATGTACCCTTTGTCATTCCCGCGTTCTTTTGAGCGGGAATCCAGAAAAAGGGTTAGGGGAATGATGTTCGTAACCTATAACTTGGGCATATAAGAAAATAAAACCGCGATTCAATTGATAACGGGGGCTTTTTAGAAAGCCCCCGTTATTTTTTTGCTGGAGCAGGTTTACAACCTGCTCCTTTAAGTTCGTGATTACTCTACGCGAACTATTTGGTTCAGGTTATAAACCTGAACCCGCAGGAAAAACAAAAAAGCCCCCTCGCAATGACAAACAAAAAAATTCTCAGAGGTTACCGGCTATTTTCCGGGAAGAAACAAGATGGCGATGAAGCCCCAACTCATCCGGCGTCATGCCCATGGAAAGCCCTACCATCTGCGAGAGGTGAAATACCGGAAGACGTATCTTAAGGCCGGCCTTCTTTTCAGCCATGCCCTGATAGTTATCCAAATTTATGTGGCAGAACGGACACGGCGTTACCACGCAGTCGGCCCCATTATTCTTGGCGTCAAGAAGCCTGTCGCCGGTTAACGCAAGGGCTGAATCGAGGTTGACGAGGTCTGCCTGAAAACCGCAGCATTTCGTCTTGCCCCGGTATTCCACCACCCCGGCTCCGAGAGAGCGAAGAACGTCTTCGAGGGACGAGGGATTTTCCGGGTCGTCGAAACGGAGGGCAGTCGAAGGCCTCAAACTGTGGCATCCGTAAAAAGGCGCGACCTTCAACCAATCGAGAGGCCGCGTTACCTTTTTTTTCAAATTCTCAAGGCCGTAATCTTTCTTTAAAACCCAAAGCAGCTGCTTCACCTCGACCGTGCCTTTGTACTCTAACCCTGCCTCGGAAAGTATCTTGTTTACCTTTTCTAAAAGACGAGCGTCGCGCAACATGTCGTCGTTCGCGGTGCGCATCACCATAAGGCAGGTCGAGCATATCGTGAGTATGTCCAAACCCATTCTTTCGGCCTGAGAGAATATCCTCGCGTTAAGCGAAAGATGCAGCAGGTAATCGTAGTCCTTTATGAGTCCCGCGCCGCAGCAATTCGCGCCCGGCATGTCGCAAAGCTCTATGCCGAGCAGAGCGGCCACCTTCCTCGTGGTGTCGTTCGATTCTTTGGTTATGGCAATCGAAGCGCAGCCCGGATAATAGGCGTATCTTAAGGTCATTCGGGAATCCCTTTTTTCTTTTTTTCAACTGCCTCGAAAATCGCCCTCACCTCTTCGATATTGTCTATGGCGGGAAATATTATCGGATGAGGCATCTTGCCGTGAAGTTCCATCTTTATGCCGAAAGGTATCATGCCGAGGGAGCGCAAAAATCCCAATGTCTTAAACGTCATTGCCGCCTCGTCAAGCCTCCCCACCCTTTTGACGGATTCCGCCATGGCAAGGACGTGCTTTGCCCCGTGATTATCCGTTATGCCCTCTTTAACCGCCTCGGAGCGGAGCCTTTCTATGGCTTCGAGAGGCCCAACGTCCTTTGGGCAGTACTCCGCGCAGTGGACGCACCTGACGCAATCCCACACGCCGTGCTCGCTGCTTAACTTATGAAGACGTTTATTTTTATCCCCTTCCCTCACGTCTCCAACAAACCTCCATGCCTTTGTGAACGCAGAAGGACCTACGAAAGAGGAATCCACGTCCTCGCTGTTGCAAACCGCGTTGCAACTCCCGCACATGACGCACTTCGAAGAGCGGTCTATCGCGGAAACGTCGTCTTTGGTAACGACGCGGGTCTCGCCCTCCACCGGCGTAAGATAGGGCGTTACGGCCTCCATCTTTTTCCAAAAGCCGTCGAAGTCAACGACAAGGTCTTTTATGACTGGATAATTAGAAAGAGGGCCGAGCTCGATTTTGCCGGCCTTTTTGTATTCGGGAAGAACGAGGGTCGAGCAAGCGAGCTTCGGAAAGCCGTTGAGGGAAATTGCGCACGAGCCGCATATCGCGCTACGGCAGGACTTTCTGAAAGCGATGGTCGGGTCGTCTTCCGAGGCGAGTTTCATCAGGGCGTCCAATATCGTCATGTCTTCCGTAGCAAGAACGTCATAGGCCTGATAGAACGGCGCGCCGCATCGGGGTACCCG
>JBAQMW010000155.1:0-14703 GCA_049303155.1 Thermodesulfobacteriota bacterium
GGGTAGGGTGAGGGGAAAAGACGGAGAGGGCGAAAATGCCCCTTTTTCTTCCTCTCTCCTTGTGGGAGAGGGTAGGGTGAGGGGGAAATTAACCCCGAAAGAAATCTCAAACCTCCGCATCCTCGACCCTGCTTGCGGAAGCGGCTCGTTCCTCATAGGGGCGTATCAATACCTTCTCGACTACCACTTGAACTGGTATAGGGAAAACGAGCCTGAAAAACACGCCAAGGGCAAAAAGCCCTCCATATATAAAGGCTCCCCCCTTTCCCAAAAGGGGGTCGGGGGGGATTATGGCCCGGGAGGTGAGTGGCGGCTTACCACCACGGAAAAGAAACGCATACTCCTAAACAATATTTACGGCGTTGACATAGACCGTCAGGCCGTCGAGGTGACAAAACTTTCGCTTCTTCTTAAAGTCCTCGAAGGAGAAAACGAACAAACCCTCGGCAAAACATTCGCGCTATTTCAGGAAAGGGCGTTACCTAATCTCGAAAGCAATATAAAATGCGGAAACTCGCTCGTAGGGCCTGATTTTTACGATTCCCTCCCCCTGTTTGTTTCTTCTTCCTCTCCCCAACGGGGAGAGGGTAGGGTGAGGGGGAAAGGCGGCGAGTGGGATGCCTCTTCTTCTCCCTCTCCCCTTGCGGGAGAGGGCTGGGGTGAGGGGGAAATGGACAGGATAAACGTCTTCGATTGGAACGACAATGAAAAGGGCTTCGGCAGAATAATGAAGGACGGAGGGTTCGACTGCGTCATAGGTAATCCGCCGTATGTGAGGCAGGAGATGTTAGGAGAGTTCAAGCCTTACTTTGAAAGCCGCTATACTGCCTACCACGGCATGGCAGACCTTTACGTTTATTTTATCGAAAAGGCAGTATCACTCCTCAAAGAAGGCGGGCTATTCAGTTATATCGTGGCCAATAAGTGGATGCGCGCCAATTACGGCGAGCCGCTCAGACGCTGGATGAAAAAGCAGGCTATTGAAGAGATAACCGACTTCGGCGACCTGCCTGTTTTTCAGACCGCCACGACTTACCCATGCATTTTGCGCATAAGGAAAGGAAAACCGGCAAACACATTATTCACCGCGAAAATGTCCACCCTCGATTTTCAAGATATGCAGGAATACGTGAACGAACACAAATACAAGGTGTCGCGCCTAACGCTCGACGACAAGGGCTGGTCTCTTGCCGGGGCGGAAGAGGAGGCGTTGCTTGCGAAGATAAAATCCAGAGGCGTGCCGCTCGGCGAATATGTGGAGGGAAAGATTTACTACGGCATAAAAACAGGACTTAACGAGGCCTTTGTTATAGACGAGGCAACGAGGAAAAGGCTTGTCAAGGAAGACCCGAAGAGTAAGGAACTGATAAGGTCGTTTCTTATAGGAAGAGACATAAAAAGATATTCCATAGCCGAAGAAGGACGGTATTTGATATTCATTCCCAAGGGATGGACAAGAGAAAAATCCGGCGGTTCAAGAGACGCATGGCAATGGTTCGGGAAAAACTATCCTGCGATAGCCGGACACCTCCTGCCCTATAAGGCCAAAGCAGAAAAGAGATGTGACAAGGGAGATTACTGGTGGGAATTGAGGGCTTGCGATTACTACGGAGAGTTCGAGAAGCCAAAGATAATATTTCCGGATATTTCTACAAAAGGAAATTTTGCTCTTGATACAAACAACAGCATTAGTGTCAATACATCTTACATAATGCCGGTTAGCGACTTATATCTTTTAGGAATTCTAAATTCTAAAATTACAACATTTTATTATTCAAATATAACCTCCGCAATTCGCGGAGGTTATTTAAGATTTATTTTTCAGTATGTATCTAAACTCCCCATCCGCGCCATTAACTTTAAAGACAAAAAGGACAAATCCCTTCACGACAAGATGGTCTCGCTCGTTGACAACATGCTCGAACTCAACAAGAAACTTCCGAGCGTAAAAACCCCGCATGAAAGAGAACTGCTTGAAAGACAGATAAAAATAACGGACAATCAAATAGACCGCCTCGTGTATGAACTCTACGCCCTTACGGAGGAGGAGATAAAGGTGGTGGAGGGGGAGTGAAAAAGGCCGGACGATATGAGACATCGGGGTTGACCGAAAACCAATTCGAACCAGGTTCGCGCGGAAAAGTTCTTAAGAATCTGTTAGGTATCAAGCGCAAACGGGAGATGGATAGGGTTGAGTTTACGGCTCAAGAGCGCGCATTAGAAGAACTGTCCGGTATTTATGACAGAAATCATCGGTTTACTGCGGCTGACGTCTGTAAAATTCATAAAATTTGGCTTGGAAAAGTATACGAATGGGCCGGCAAATACAGGCATGTAAACGTAAGCAAGGAGAATTTCCCTTTTGCCTTCGCAAAAGAAATTCCGCGTTTAATGGCAGAGTTTGAAAAGGGGCCTCTTGAGAAATATACGCCTTGCCTCTTTTCTTCGCATGAGGAAATAGTACGGGCAATCGCCATTGTCCACACGGAGTTGGTATTGATTCACCCTTTTCGGGAGGGAAACGGCAGGGCGGCGCGTATTTTGAGCGCAATGATGGCCTTGCAGGCAGGGCTGCCGCCCATGGATTTTGGAGGTATCCGTAAAAAGAAAAGGCAGGAATATTTTGCGGCGGTACGGGCCGGATTAGATAATAACTATGCGCCTATGGAAAAGATTTTTAACGCTGTGATACGCCGGACCCTTCGATTTCAAAAGTGACGGGTTTGGAAGATTTTTTGGGTGGCTTAATCGCTTCGGTAATTCTAATATGGACGCCCTCTATGGCGGTTGACGAAGAAGCCGTGGTGCAAAACAAAGTTTTTCGTTTTGCAGAATCTTTTAAATACGGATTTGTTTCGATAAGAGTTTTCTTTGACATGTTTTAATTATACATCAAAAAAGGCGATAAATCATCATCAATTTACAAGCAACCGGATAGACCGCCTCGTGTATGAACTCTATGCCCTTACGGAGGAGGAGATAAAGGTGGTGGAGGGGGAAGCCCAGATGCCATCAACATCGTTTCCCGCTTGAACTTCCCCATGAGGTATAGTATCGTAAAAACATGGAGGCGATACTACAGCATATCAATATCGTTGGGCTGGGGTTAGATTTGATCGGAGCTGTTTTTCTCTCGTATGGATTGATTATATCAGAGAAGAAGGCCGTCGAACTCAGCGTTTCGTATATATGTGGAGATACTCACGAGGAAAACCTTCCCCTGCCCACGACACGAGACCGCCTTAAACAGTCAAGGAACGCAAAAATAGGCATGGCATTCCTGGTAACGGGCTTTCTGTTCCAGATTATCGGAAATTGGCCCTCTCGATAAGCCTTGTAGGCCGTGCTTCGCCCACCGGTTCAGTTTCTGTCTAAAAAGCCTTGTAGGTTGGGTTAGCGGAGCGTAACCCAACATCACGGAGCATTGTTTGTTGGGTTGAAAAGAGCAACCCAACCTACAAAACTTATCGTTCCCACGCTGGAGCGTGGGAACGATAATAATCATTATCAATTTATCAAGTCTTGCAGGGTGGGCTGTGCCAGCCAATTCATTTTCTGTCTTTCCGTTCTCCGTCCCTTTGTCATTCCCGTCCGCTCCGCCAATCAGTAAGGCGGACGGAAGCGGGAATCCGGATATAATCAACCTGCCGCCTTGACATGACGCCCAATTGAATTGTATAATTGAATATACCAATTAAGGGGGTGATTCAAATGCTCACGGTAAAAGAAGATACTGCCATTGTCGGAGTTTCCGAATTAAGGACAAAGACGCCGGAGGTTTTGGAAGAAATTAAAAAGCACATGGTAATCCTCACCAGAAGAAATATGCCGGTGGGCGTTATAATGGACTACGGGGACTATGAAAAGATGAGTAAACTTCTCGCAGAGGCGGAAGACATCGTGCTTGCCGAACTTGCCAGAAAACGCCTCTCAAGGAAAAATAGAAAGGCGATAACCCTTGAAGATGCAGAAAAGAAAGCGGGGCTTCGCTGATGTATGACGTCTTGATAGACGAACTCGTCATCACGGAAGACTTCGAATCTATTGACAATGCCGACAGGCAAAGAATCTTGAAGGCGATAAGGAAAAAACTTTCCATCGAGCCCGAAAAATACGGCGAACGCCTGAAAGGAGACCTTACGGGACTCTGGAAACTGAAAGTCGGAAAATACCGCGTTGTCTATGAGATTCAAAAAGAAAAAGTCCTTGTCTATGTCATAAAGGTCGGATTCCGCAGGGACTATGAAGTATATAAGGAACTGGCAAAGCGAGTTGGAGAAATAAAAAAGTAACCTCTTTCTCTGTCAGAGAATAATTAGGCTACACATTACTTATCGTTCCCACGCTGGAGCGTGGGAACGATACTAAGATAGATTGCTTCGCTTTGCTCGCAATGACGGATAAAGGAGGCGTTTCCCCCGATGATTTCTAATTATATTACCGATGTAAAAGGCAGGGCTCATTCTGTTACGGACGTAAGCGTCGAAGAGAGGACGCGGCTTGTCGAATTAGCGCAAAAGAAACTTGATTCGGATTTTGAGACTTACCACTGGAACGCCAACATCCACGGCATAGTCATAAGGCTTTACACCAATTCGGCGCATCTCTACGACTTCTGGGTCGAGAACTGGTTTCCCGCTCCGAGGACGGGCGTCATACTGCCCCACTGTGTCATATACGCGGTGAAGGGCGTCAGCGGAATGTCCGCGGGCGCTTATTATAATCACGAGACGAGGACCGCTGTTTTCATAAACACGGAATACTACGGACAGTGCAAGAGCTGGGCATTAGGCATGGCGGCAGACGTTTTGGAAACCCAGCACAATGTCCACTCCATACACGGAAGCTGCGCCGTAATGAACGGAAAAGGCATCGTCATAATCGCCCCGACAGGCACGGGCAAGAGCACCCACACGTGGGGGCTTATGAGGCTCCCTGAGGGTAAGATCCATTCCGATGACTGGATATTCCTGACCTACAAAAAAGGCCTCGCAATGGCGGATATATCAGAAAGAAAGTTTTATCTCAGAACCGACATGGTGAAGAGTTTTCCGGAACTCAGCGGGCTTTTAGCGAGAAGCAAATGCGAAAACGTCGTTAATGGAGACTTCGGCGCATTCGCCAATTCGAGAGCCATACTCGACCCTGAGTGGATAGCGGGGCATGAAAAATTCGTGGAAAAGGCCGTGGTAAAGGCTGTCGTGCTTTTGAGGCGCGACGCCGAGAGTCCGCCGGAGGTAAGCCTTACATCTGATGAAGCCCTCGCCATACTCGAAGAGGGCAAATATCAGGTTTTGGCCGGGGCGGGAGGCAACGTCGGCGAGTTCAAGAAGGAGTCTTATTATAATCCCTACCTTCTCGTTAAAAGGCCGGACGTTCAGGCGCGGTTTTTTAAAGAACTTTTTCTTTCGGCCTCGGCGCACATATTGAATACCGGAGTCGAGACAGTCGAGCAAACGCAACAAAGGATAAGGCGCATAGCCAAGGAGGCTTAGGCTGACTAAGGACAGGCGGGACGCCTGTCCTACCTCAAGCCGTCCGCGAAAACATGCGTTTATCGTTCCCGCGCTGGAGCGTGGGAACGATAAGGAAGCGGTTATCGGTTTGTCATTGCGAGGGGCTTTATCCCGAAGCAATCTCGTTTGGTTATTGTAAGGAATGGGATTGCTTCCCCCCGTTTTCACGGGGGCTACGGCTCATTCGCTCGCAATGACGGATAAGGGCGCATAAGCAAATAGTCATTGCGAGGAAGCGCAGCGACCGAAGCAATCTCAGGCGCAAATATATAAAAACGAGATTGCTTCGCTTCGCTCGCAATGACAAAAAGAAACTCGCAATGACGGATAATAACTCATGAATCTATTCGATATCCTTTATAAGGCGGCGTTCGCGCTCGGAGGTTTAAGCCTGCTTGTTTTTTTGTCAGGCCACGCAGGGTTTTTGTCAACGGGAGCCGTGTTGCTTTTGTCCGCAACGGCGCTTGTCGCGTTCGTCTTCTTCGCGAGGAAAAATTTGAAAGACGCCTTTGACGCCGGGCGCGCCTGCGTCGACGCCTTTCGGCGTGAACCTTTTTCCAAGCAGGAGATATTGCTTTTCCTTCTTGCCGTCTCGTTCATGCTTGCCGTAATTCCACTTGCCCTTACTCCTCCGATAGCGCGCGACGAACTCATCCATCACCTTGCCGCGGCAAAACTCTATGTCGAAAGAGGCGCGATATTCGAAATCGCCTTCATGCCTTTTACCTATCTTCCGTCCGCCATAGATTCGCTTTATCTCATCCCGATGGCGGCCGGGAATGACGTTATCCCGAAACTCATACATCTCCTGTTCGGTTTTTTGTCCGCCCTTACGGTTTACGCCTATCTTAAGCCGAGGGCGGGGAGGCCCTACGCCCTTCTTGGATTCTTGATTTTTTTCTCGACCCCCGCGATATTGAACGCGTCCCGGACCGCATACATAGACTTGGGCGTAACTTTTTTTTCGACGCTCGCTCTCTTCGGGGCGCTTCTTTGGAGAGAGACCAATGGGAGAAAGTGGTTTTATTATTCGGCAATATCAATGGGGCTTGCCCTTTCGTCGAAGTATAACGCGGCGATAAGCCTGTTTCTTGTTGCCGCGTTCATAGCGTGGACTACGTCGCGCGAAAAAGGCGGACAAATCGAGGCCGTGCGGAACGCGGCCATTTACGTCTTGATAGCCCTTGCTGTTTTTTCGCCTCTTTTGATAAGGAACTATATCTGGACAGGCAACCCGTTCCATCCCGTTTTCGACATTATGGGCGGGTCTTTGCACACCGGCGGCGCCCTGTCCCCGGTTGACAGGAGATATCTTTTTTATGGCGAGGGAACGATTGACGTTATTTTGATACCGCTTCGCATATTTTTCGAGGGCACGGACGGCTCTATCGAGAAGTTCGACGGAGTTTTGAACCCGCTTCTTTTATTGTTTATCCTTGTTGCTTTCCTTAAGAGGGGGTTAAAGGACTTTTGGCCCCTTGCCGGGTTTGCGGCGCTTTTCTTCTATATGGCGTTTTTTACCGCTGAGTTGGTGATAAGGTACGTTTTTCCCATATTGCCGCCTCTCGCCGTGCTCGCCGCGTTCGGCGTGAAAAATTCTTTCGAATTCAAAAAGACGAAGACGGTAGCGGTGGTTCTCCTTGCGGCGTTTTTCCTTTTTAACGTCTATTATCTCAAGGGTTTATACGATAAATATCGTCCCATAGCGTATGTTACGGGCAAGGAGAGCGCTGAGGAGTATCTTTCAAGGACGCTCCCTGATTACAGCGTCATAAACTTCGCCAATAAAACCCTTCCACCAAGCGCGAAGGTGGAACTTATCTTTGCCGGCGACAGGGGTTATTACTGGGAAAGGCCTTATTACTACGGAGGCAGGGCAGGCGATAGCCTCATCGCCGCGGTAAAGTCGGCTAAAAGCGGACAGGAGTTGAAAGATAGTTTTTCAGGAAGGGGCATAACGCACATCTTCGTGAGGGACGCCCTTCTCATAAAGTTCGCCGGAGACAATTTCGATGCGGATAAGATGAAGGTGCTTTCGGACTTCACGGGTAATAATCTCGTATTCCTGAATTCGGCGAACGGTTTTTCGCTCTACGGTATAAGATGATGGCTTCGTTTGCGGCACAATACCTTTCGCAAGGGCGGATAACGGTTGTTTTAATGTTAGCAGCCTTGATGCCCTTCTGTGCCGTTGCTTTCAAGAGAAACCTTGCATGGAAGGACAACCTGACGCTTTGGGGAGACGCCGTTAAAAAAAGCCCCGGCAAAGCGAGGGGACATACCAATATCGGGCTCGCTTATCATGAATCAGGCCGCATGAAAGACGCGGTCAAAGAGTATCTCGCGGCAATAGCGGCGGAATTCGATTACGCGCCGGCGCATAACAATCTCGGAGCCGCTTATGATGAACTTGGCCGCAAGGACGAGGCTATTCAAGAATATAGAGTGGCTATAATATTACAGCCGGGCGAGGCGGGCGTGTATTATAATCTCGGGAACGTGCAGTCTAAACTCGGCCGCATGATTGATGCCATCGAAGAGTATCGAAAGGCGATAACGTTAAAGCCTGATTATGCGCCTGCTTATAATAATCTCGGGCTTGCTTACGATAAACTCGGCCGCATGGACGAGGCCGTTAGAGAGTATCGAAAGGCGATAACGTTAAAGCCTGATTACGCGCCGGCGCATAATAATCTCGGAGACGCTTACGATAAACTCGGCCGCACGGATGAGGCCATTCAAGAATACCGGAAGGCGGCAAGATTAAAGCCGGACGAGGCCGGAGTTCATTATAACCTCGGTCTTGCTTATACGAAGATGGGCTTGAATGGCGAAGCCATAAAGGAATTCAATGAGGCGTTAAGAATCAATCCCGGCTTCAAAGAGGCGCGTCAAGACTTCGAACGGCTGCGCGAAAAGCCGTAGCACGGGGTACCCATGCAAAAAGCATGGGTCGCGGAAACCCTGCTTCCGAAGGGGGCGGCACGGCATATGCTTTCGATTAATCCCGCGTGTCGCAGGGCGCCGCCACTGCTAATCTCCGAAGTTCATTTCCTGCAATGGTTTTTCATGACATTACCCATACGCCTTGGTTTACGAAATTTTCCGTGCGCCCTTAGTTGCAAAATAGCGCACTTTGGTATAAATTAAGAAGATGGGGAAGATTACGGTAAGACTCGAAGACATACTCGATAAGGTGGCCGCATATAATCCCTCCGCCGACCTCGACGTCATAAAGAGGGCGTATGTGTTCTCCGCGAAGGTGCACGAGGGGCAGACACGCCTTTCCGGGGAGCCTTATCTTTCGCATCCCATCGAGGTGGCCGCCATGCTGGCGGATTTACGGATGGACGCCTCCACCATCGCCGTCGGGCTTCTCCACGATACCGTCGAGGACTCTCATACCACGCTTGAGAAGATAAAGGAACTTTTCGGAGCCGAAATCGCCTCTCTTGTCGACGGCCTCACAAAACTTAGCAGAATTACATTCGAGAAAAAGGAGGACAGGGAGGCCGAAAACTTCCGCAAGTTTATTTTGGCCATGGCCAAGGACATAAGGGTCGTCATAGTGAAGCTCGTGGACAGGCTCCACAACATGCAAACCCTCGACGCCCACGCGCCGGAAAGGCGCGTCAAGATTGCCCGCGAAACGCTCGATATCTACGCCCCCCTCGCCAACAGGCTCGGCATGGGCTCCATAAAGGCCGAACTCGAAGACCTCTGCCTCATGCATCTGGAGCCGGAAAAGTACGGCCGGCTTAAAGAGATGGTTTCCAAGGAGAGGGAAGATAAAAAAAAATACATCGGCGACGTAAAGGTCATAATAGAGGAAAAACTCAAAGAGCACGCGCTTACGGGAGAAGTGAGCGGCAGGGTGAAGCATCTTCACAGCATCTACAAGAAGATGAGCGAGCAGGAAGTGGATTTCGAGAATATCTACGACATACTCGCGTTTCGCGTAATAACGGAGAGCGTCAAGGACTGTTACGCGGTTTTGGGCATCATGCACTCCACGTGGAAGCCGGTGCCGGGCCGCTTCAAGGACTTCATAGCCATACCAAAGCCTAATCTTTACCAGTCGCTCCATACGACCGTCGTCGGCCCTTTCGGCGAGAGGATGGAGATTCAGATACGCACCCACGAGATGCACAGGGTCGCGGAGTACGGCATAGCCGCCCACTGGAAATACAAGGAAGGCATGGACGCGACGGCCAATAAGGACGACAAGAGTTTCGCGTGGATAAGGCAACTGCTCGAGTGGCAGAAGGACTTGACCGACTCTTACGAATTTTTGGAAACGCTCAAGGTGGACCTTTTCCCGGAGGACGTTTTCGTTTTCACCCCGAAGGGCGCGATAAAGGTCTTTCCGACCGGAGCGACGCCGGTTGACTTTGCGTACGCCGTCCACAGCGACATAGGGGACGCCTGCGCCGGGGCAAAGGTAAACGGAAGGATAGTGCCTTTGAAGCACGCGCTCCGGAACGGCGACGTCGTGGAGATAATAACCGCGACTTCCCATGCGCCGAGCAAGGACTGGCTCAAATTCGTCGTAACGTCCAAGGCGAGGGCTAAGATAAAGCAGTGGATAAAGAACGAGGAGCGCGGCGAATGCATGAGCCTCGGCAAAGAGATGTGCGAGAAGGAGCTTAAAAAATACGACGTTGATTTTTCGAAGCTCGTGAAGTTCGGGGAGATGGAACGCATAGCCAAGCATGAGTTCGGCCTCGCCGGAGCGGCGGAGCTTATCCTTAACATCGGCTACGGAAAGATATCCGTGCATCAGTTTGTTTCAAAGGCCGTGCCGCAGGAAAAACTCGCGCAGAAAAAACAACCTTCGGCCTCGACGTTCCAGAAGATGATTAACAAGTTTAAGGGCAAGCCCAAGGCCGCTTCTAACGGAGGGGTGGTCATAAAGGGCATAGAGGACATCATGATTAAGTTCGCGAAGTGCTGCGAACCTCTTCCGGGCGAGTCCATAGCCGGTTCCATAACCCACGGTCAGGGAGTTACCATACACGTGAAGGGTTGTCCGAAGTTATCCGACATCGACAGGGAAAGGCTGATAGACGTCGAGTGGGATAAAGAGGCGGCCATAGCGAGGCCGATAAGGATAGAGGTCGTTGCAAAGGACGAGAAGGGGCTTCTTGCCGACATGGGCAACGCCATAAAGAACGCCGACGCCAATATATCCTACGCCGACGTGAGGACGACTTCCGACAATAAGGCCGTGTGTACGTTCGAGGTCAACGTCAAATCCATAGAGCATTTGAAAAATGTCATAAAAGCCCTTCAAAAGATAAAGAAGGTCGTGAAGGTCGAAAGGATATGGGCTGAAAAAGGGTATCACGGCGAACGTCGGGTAATACACTGAGAAAATGTTGGGAAGTTTTTGTTTTTTTTTGTAGCTCAGGGCTTTATCCCTGAGAGACGGTGCTAATATGTGCCATTGTTTATCAGCCCTAAAGGGCTGAGTTACGCGGGAAGGCAAGTTATATGAGAAAACAGGAGATCACATGGATAAAAAAGAGATTAAAACCGATATGGCCCCTCCCGCGATAGGGCCTTATTCGCAGGGGGTGAGGGCGGGCGGATTCGTGTTCGTGTCAGGCCAGATACCCCTTGACCCGAAGACGGGAGACATCGTGCGGGGCGGCGTAAAAGAGGAGACGAGGCGTGTGCTTCTTAACATAGAAGCTATTTTGAAAAAAGAAGGCCTCGGCATGGCGGACGTGGTTAAGACCACGGTCTATCTTACCGACTTATCTCTTTTTAAGGAAATGAACGAAGCGTATTCTGAGTTTTTCTCAACTCCCTATCCGGCGCGCGCAACGGTAGGGGTTATGGCTTTGCCGAAAGGCGTTTCAGTCGAGATAGACGCGATAGCGCAGGGATGACCCCTTGATGCGGATTAAAAGTAAAATCAAAAATAAAAAATCAAATGTCAAAATTTCGGTATCTTTTTATGAAAAGAAAACCTTATTTTTGATTTTTGATATTTAATTTTTGATATTTATTCGCATCAGGCGGCCTTTACTACGTTGCCGCTCCTTATGCATCTCGTGCAGGCCTTGACCTTCGCGTTCTGTCCGGCCTTCGTGATTTTTATGGTTTGAAGGTTGGGGTTCCAGCGCCTGAGTGTCTTTTTGTTGGCGTGGCTTACGTTATGGCCGAAAGACGGGCCTTTCCCGCATATGTCGCATTTTGTCGCCATTGTGTTGCCTCCTTGTGAATTTGGTTATGTTTAAATAAGTTACGTATGAACCATATTTTTTAACATATAACCTAACCCTTTTCAAGGATATTCGTGACGAAAATCAAAAAAACAGTCGTTGCCGCGTTGTTGATAGTTTTAGCGGCTATCTTTCTCTACGGCTTCATGGATTACGCGGACAAGGTGAAAGGCCGCCGTGCAGGCGCCGGCTACGACGGCAAGACATCGTTTGGAGCCATAGTCGTTCTAACCGGAGGCAAGGGGAGGGCTTTAACAGGGCTTGAACTTTTAAGGGGAGGCGCGGCTAAACTCCTCATAATAAGCGGGGTTTCGGAGGATGCGGATATTGATTCCATATTCCCGTTCGGAGTAAGCAAAGAAGAACGTTCCTTGATAGCGCTTGAAAAAAATTCCAAGAGCACGTATGAAAACGCAATCGAGGTCAGGGAATTATTTTCCGAAAAGGGGCTCGATTCGATGCTTCTCATAACGTCCGAGTATCACATGCAAAGGGCAATGTTAGTGTTCGAAAGGGTCATGCCCCGTCATGTGGACATAAAAGAGTATCCTGTCGAAAGCCCAGTGTTCAACGCCGACAAATGGTGGGAAGGCAAGGGTGTCATGCTCGTCGGGCTTGAGTTCGTGAAGTATTATTGGTACAGGGTTCGGTTCGTGTAGGGGGTTGGGGGCAGGGAAATACGGGAAGTGTTTCTTGATTTCCTCTGATTTGCCTCCTTCTTTCAAATCTCCATCGCTTCGCCCGGGTTGAGTATCCTCGCCTTGATTCCCGCCTTTTCGCAGCCTTTTCCGAAATCTTCAGGGTCTTGTTTTATGAGGTCGAAGGTGTTGTAGTGCATGGGCACGGCTAATTTTGGTTTTATGAGGACGGCGGCCTTAATAGCGTCTTCTATGCCCATCGTGAAGTTGTCTCCTATCGGCAGGAGCGCGCAGTCAACTCCGCTAAAGAGGCTCATGTCCGAGAAAAGCCCCGTGTCTCCG
Organism: Thermodesulfobacteriota bacterium; assembly: GCA_049303155.1. GTDB lineage: Bacteria > Desulfobacterota > GWC2-55-46 > GWC2-55-46 > DRQE01 > JBBTLC01. Next base: position 12,727 of record JBAQMW010000155.1, read on the forward strand.
GCATGGTAAACGGTTTTTCCGTCCATGGTAACGAGAAATCCGCAAGGGTTCCCCATTCCGCCGCTCTCCGAAGACGAGCCGTGGAACGCTATGGTGAGCTTCACCTTTCCGAAAGGGAAGTCGTGAGCGCCGCCTATGTGCATGGCGTGTCCGCTCGCGCCGAGCGAGGAGCAGTAATTCACGAGTTCGAACGTGCCGATTATCGGGGCTTTGTTCTTTTTGGATATTTCTATGGCGTCGCCCATGTGGTCGCCGTGGCCGTGGGTAACGAGGACGAAGTCCACCCTTACGTCCTTCGGGGATATTTTGGCGAGAGGGTTGCCGTTCAGAAACGGGTCTATTATTACGCTTCCTTTCGAGCCTTGGACCATGAAGCACGAGTGTCCTTGGTAAATAATCTTCATGAGACGACCTCCTTTTGAAAGATTTATCTTACGCCCTTCGCTTTTATCCCTTTGCTTTTCAAATATGCGGCGGTAACTCCTTGTCCGCGCACTGTTTTGCCGTTCCTCTTGATTGACGTTACGCCGCAGGAGGGGCTTCTGTCTTTAAGATATATCGTGCCGGCCTTACTAATGCGCATTATCTTGAACGTTTCTTTCGCGCCTCTTATAAATTGAGCCGTAACGTCTTCTCCCGTTTCGTCTAAAACTTTAGCCGTTCCTTTAAGCACGGCCTTGCCGCCGTGTTTTTGAATTTCAGCGGCAGGCCTCGGAGTGGGAAGCCCTCCTAACTGTTCGGGGCATACCGGTATTACGACAAAGCCTTTCAGGGATTTAATGAGTTTCGAGTTTTTCGCGTCTCTGCCGTCATAGCGTGATTTTATTCCCAAGAGGCAGGAGCTTACTAAAACAATCTTACTCATCGAAGATAACCGCAATCCTTCCCCCTGCACTACTTCGACATGCCTGTCTTTTGTAGCTCAGGGCTTTAGCCCTGATTGTAACTCAAGGCTTTAGCCTTGAAACATCAACCCTGAAGGGTTGAGTTACATCAAGACATCAGCCCCCCGCTTAATATTGCGGGGGCAGGCTCTAAAGGGCTGAGCTACATCAAAAGAAAAGATACATCAATGGGGCTAATCTTTAATCAAAACGCGTCTTCCCTGGATAACGAGTCTTCCTTCCGAGAAAAGCCTTATGGCTTCGGGGTATATGCGGTGCTCTTCCGAGAGTATCTTTTTGGAAAGAGTTTCAACTGTGTCGTCTTCTTTTATCGGCACCGCTGCCTGTATTATTATCGGCCCGGTGTCAACGCCCCCGTCCACGAAGTGCACGGTGCAGCCTGAAAATTTAGCCCCGTAGGCGAGCGCCTTTTTCTGCACGTCGAGTCCGGGAAAAGACGGCAGAAGAGACGGGTGGATGTTCATTATGCGCATTGGAAACGCCTTTATTACGGCAGGAGAGAGGATTCGCATAAAGCCGGCGAGAACGACCAGTTCGACGCCGCTTTCCGTAAGTGCGGCCACGAGTTCAGCGTCGAAGCCGCTTTTATTTGTGAATTTTTCCTTTGTTATTACTGCCGTTTTTATGGAGTATTTTTTCGCGCGTTCGATGGCATAGGCGCCCGGATTATCGCTTATGACGACGCGTATCTCGGCACTTAACTTTTTATCTTCTATGGCGTCAATTATGGCCTGAAGGTTAGAGCCATTTCCTGACGCGAGTATGCCGAGTTTTAGCATAATTTTCACCGCAGTGATTATTTGTAGTTAATTTGTCATGCTGAACAAGTTCCGGCATCTCGTTTGATTGTAAAGATGAGATTGCTTCGGGATAAAACCCCTCGCAATGACAACATCGTAGTAGTAGTAGTAGTAGTAGTAGGTTGGGTTGTGAGCCGAAGCCCCCGCAGGCATTAAGCGGGGGGAAGCGTAACCCAACATTTCGCTATAATACAGAGCCTGAAACAAGTTTTACGAACTCTACTTCTTTTTCGCCGTGCCTTTTCTTTTCTATTGTTCCTATTATATACGGA
>JBAQMW010000156.1:0-3467 GCA_049303155.1 Thermodesulfobacteriota bacterium
GCCGGAGCCGGTGGAAGTTACGGAGGTGGAGGACGCCAGGCCGGAAAAGAAAAAACGCGAGTTTCCGAGGGCGCCTCTTTTTTCCGACCTTACGAACGAGGAACTCTTCGACGTCATAAAGAAGGTCAAGTTCATGGAGATTAAGGCGGGCACGACGCTCTTCAAGGAGGGCGACCGCGGAGACTCCATATTCATAGTCGTTGCCGGAGACCTTGACGTTTTGATGAAAGGCGAAGACGGCAAAGAGGCGGCGATTGCCCGCTTATCGGACAACAGCTTCTTCGGAGAGTTCACGTTTTTTTCCAATCTTCCGAGGACCGCTACGGTTAGAACCGTCACGGATTCGGAACTTCTTGAGATAGCAAAACCTGACATGAACGAGATAACGGCCAAATACGCGAGGGTGTCGCGCGTCATGTTCGATTTTTACAAGGAGAGGGTCGTGGATAGGCTTCTGGCCCGGTCCAAACTTTTTTCTCCGATGTCGCCGGAGGACAGGAAAGAGGTGCTTAAGCACGTAACCCTTTCGAGTTTTCCGAGGGGCGGCGCGGTCGTAAAGGAAGGAGACCCGGGCGACACGATGTACCTCATAAAAGAAGGCAGCGCCATGGTGTGGACGATTGACGACTCCGGCGAGAGGAAATCCCTCGGGGAGCTTAACCCCGGGGACTTTTTCGGCGAGATAGCCCTCGCGACGGCAAAGCCGAGAGTGGCCAACGTGACGGCCGTAACCGATTTGCAGGCGGTCGTTTTTTCGAGAGACATCGTGCGTCAGGTGCTTACGAGATACCCGGACATCAAAACGATACTCGAAGAGGTCATAAAGGGAAGGGTGTCCGGCGTGATGCAGGCCAAGAAGCCCGCCAAATCCGAGGCCCTTATTTAAAGTTATTTTATCATGCCGAACCATGTGCCGAACCCCGGAGAAAATTCAGGGTAGGCTTGTTTCAGCATCTTGTTTTGAAATAGGGAATGACAAAGACAGACCTTGATGTCCGCATGAATGCGAGACCTCGCCGACCCATCCTTTGGATGGGTACCCCGCGGGTAACATCGGGGGGTGACAGAATGGTAAGAAGGGCGTTTTCCGCTAAAGAGGTTCCCCCCCCGACCCACGCCGCTTGGCGTGGGTGCCCCGAAAGGGCGGGGAACCCACGCGGAGCATTGGTTGGGGGGGATTACGGATTTTATCAGCGTAAAAGGAGTATATAAATCCTACAAAAAGGCAGCCTCCGCGATAACCGTGCTTAACGGAATAGACGTGGACATCCGGGCCGGGGAAACGGTCGCAGTTTTAGGCGCGAGCGGGGCGGGCAAATCAACGCTCCTTCATATCCTGGGTGCGCTCGACAGGCCGACAAAGGGAGAGGTGTTTTATAAAGGCAGGCCGCTTTCTTCGATGAACGACGGGGAACTTGCCGTATTCAGGAACAGGACGATAGGCTTCGTCTTTCAGTTTCACCATCTTTTGTCCGAATTCACGGCGCTCGAGAACGCCATGCTGCCCTCTCTCATAGGCGGGGCCGACTTCGCGGACGCGAAAAAACGCGCAGGAGCGCTTTTGGACGAGGTGGGGCTTGGGGCAAGGCTCGACCATAAGCCGGGAGAGCTTTCGGGAGGAGAGCAGCAAAGGGTAGCGATAGTGCGCGCCATAGCGCAGTCTCCGGAGATCATACTCGCGGACGAGCCGACGGGGAATCTGGACGCGAAGACCGGCGAAGAGGTCTTCGAGCTGCTTCTCCGGCTCAACAGGGATAAAGGCATAGCCATAGTGGCTGTTACGCATAACGACGCGCTTGCCAAAAGGCTTTCAAGGCGAGTTCGCATGGTGGACGGAAAAATAGCGGAAGCGTAAAGGAATACCAACAGGTGAGGGAACGAAGAGGTTTTTTCTTTTTAGGATTGGTCGTTGTTTTTACGGCATGTTTGCTTGTTCACGGGACAAGGCGCGCGGCGGCCGGACTCAGGGTGGCGCTCGGTCCTTTCGACGTCTACGGCCAAACGGACATCTCTTCCGAACGGAAGGAAGTGATGGAGGCCTTTGCCTCCGCGCTTTCCAACGAGGGCGTTGAGCTAATCGGCCTCGATGCCTTAAAAAAACTTTACGTCGAGGAAGGCGTAAAGAACTTTACCGAAGAAATCGTCTTGAAGATTGCCCGCGATGCCGGGGCGGACTTCGCAATAACCGGCTCCATCGCGCTCCTTGAAAGCACATACAGCCTGAACTGGCGCGTTACGGACGCGAAGAGCGGGCGCGCCGTCGGGTTTTACGGCAAGACTGCTTCATCCGCCTTTGAGCTCGTAAGGCTCGCAATGGAGATTGCCCCCGGGCTCAATGAAAAAATGCTTGCCACTCTTCGCGCGATGCCGATCGAGATGACCGGTAATCTGGCCGAGGTTACGGCCGAGGGCATGAAGCGAATGGACGCCGGCGTCGTGCTGAAAAACGTCACGAGCAAGGCGGGGGAGCCGGTATCGAAGGATTCCGTAAAGGACGACATACGCGCCATATACGCGACAGGGTATTTCGACGACGTGACGGCCGACCTTTCGGAAACGTTTACGGGGAAGAAACTCACCTTTATCGTGAAGGAAAAGCCGTTCGTAAGGAATATCGTCATAAAGGGCAATAAGAAGCTTACCGAGGATAAGCTCAAAGAAGCGATAACCATAAAGAAGGGCGTCCTCATGAATCGGACGCTCGTGGCCGAGGACGCCGAGAGACTCCGGCAGGTTTACGGCCAGAGCGGTTTTTTCCTGGCCGAGGTAAAGCCGGAGATAAGCTCGGAAGGCATAGACGCCACGGTCACGTTCAATATAACGGAAAACGAGAAGGTCAAGGTAAAGCGTATTATTGTCATAGGGAACGAGAAGTTTTCGGATAAGGACATAACCGGCCTCATGGCCACCAAAAAGGCCGGCATGTTTTCCTTCATTACCGGCAGCGGGAGTTTTGACGAGTACGCCTTCGAGAACGACATGTCTTTAATACTGAGGCATTATTACGACAAGGGCTATATAGACGCCGACATACTCGATTATAAGGCGCTTCTCGGCGAAGACAAGAGGTGGTTCTACATAACCATAGCGCTAAGCGAGGGAGAACGCTTCAAGGTCGGGAAGATCGACGTAACAGGCGACATCCTCGGAAAGAAGGAAGCCCTCATCGAGAAGATTAAGCTCGAGCCGGGCGATGTTTTCAACAGAACGAAACTTTCGAAGAGCATAGAGGCCCTCGCCGAGGTTTACGGGAACGAAGGCTATGCCAACGCCGACTTCAACACCTCTACCGTCAAGGATTACGAAAAGCGCAACATTGACCTTGCGATTAACGTAGTGAAGCACGAGCAGGTCTATGTCGACAGGATTGACATAAGGGGAAACGTGCGGACGAGGGATAAGGTGATAAGGCGCGAGATGGAGATAAAGGAGGAGGACCTTTTTTCGAGCGTCGCCCTAAAGAAGAG
>JBAQMW010000157.1:0-4896 GCA_049303155.1 Thermodesulfobacteriota bacterium
GCTTGATATGTCAATTCGATAAGCAATTTGACATAATATCCATTATGCGACAAGTGTTGATAGGTGGCGTTGTTGCCTAATGCTCGTTTTCCTTAAGATATTCACTCAATTACGACGTTTGTCAGAGTCCGTTTTACCCCCGGTATGGCCTGTATCTTCTTTATTACGACGTCTCCCAGCACCTTGAAATTAGATGCCGCGACAAGGACGATGACGTCGTAAGGGCCGGTAACGGTTTTTGCGGATTCCACCCCTGCTATCTTTTCGATCTTGTTGCCCACGTCTCTTGATTTGCCGTGGTCGCATTCCACGAATACATATGCTTCTACCGACATAAGCGCCTCCAGCGTTGTTTTTGATAAAAAGTATTAGGTGTCGCGTGTATCATCTTGAAAAATAAGGCATTTATCTGACAAAAAAGATGATTATGCCTGTATGCCGTCGTTGTTGTGCCCGGCCTTGTCTTCGTAAGTTTTTCTTTCTTTTGATTTATCGTTGTTGATAGTTTCGCATAATATTTCCGTTATATCAACTACTTCTATTCCGCCGGACCTCTTTAGCGCGTAATGGCAACCCGGGCATCCGCTCGTAACAAGTTTTTTTGCGCCTGCTTCCATCGCGGAATCAACGACCTTTTTGGCCATTGCAAAGGCCGTTTCCGGTTCGTTCGCGAGAGCCGGAAAACCGCAGCACCTTGATTTTTCTCTTTCTTTGTCGGCTTTTAAAAGCGTAACCCCTGCAATATTTTTCAATATCTCCCTCGGCTCGTCGAAGACCCCCATCTTTCTGCCGAAGATGCAGGAGTCGTGATAAAAAACGTCTTGGCCTCCAAAAGGCGAGTCTGCGGTAAACATGCTTTTCTTGCCGGATTCCATGACGAATTGGGTCAAGGTCTTTACCTCGCCTATCCCGGCTGATGCGAGTTTATCCCTGTTTTGGAGCCATAGGATATCGTAACAATGCGGACAGGTTACGACGATTGTTTTCAACGGGTTTCGGGAGAGTTTCGCAAGAAGCTTGTCGAGCGTTTGGCCGCAATTTTTTTCGTATCCGAAACTTTCCCACGCCCCTCCGCAGCAGCCTTCTATCACTCGGGGCCGTTTCCCGGTCATTTTTTCCATAAGCTTTATCACGGATGATTTTATGCGAGGCGTGTTTAAGGTCGCGATGCAGCCCGGAAAATACGCAATGTCAGAGTTGTTTTCCCGGAAAAACGTCCGCTTGACGAGGGAAAGTGTTTTCATTGCAGAGGCCATTGCTATTATCGAACGCGCTATTATCCGGTACGGCCGCAACCTTCGTTTGACGTTAGGATCTTCGCTTTTGCCGGCGCGCGACCGAAGGCCTTTTATAATGGCCGGCGTATCTATGCGCACGGGGCAGTTCGTAACGCACGCGCCGCAAGTAGTGCATGAAAAAAGCCCCTCCTTTATCCCCTCCTCGAGGCCTTTTCTGAGGGACGAGGATATGACTCCGATGCCGCCCTGCTTGTAGTGCGTGCCGAAGGCGCTCCCCTTTTCAAGATAAACAGGGCATTCGAGAATACAGCCGCCGCATCCTATGCAAAACTCGCTCTCCTTGAACTCGCTCGGAAGAGGTTTTCTTTTTATCAGGATTACGACGGCTTCTTTCGGGCCGTGGATGCCGTAGAAGAGTTTCTTTTCTATGTCGGCGGTCTTGCTGATCCCCGATATGACGTTCATGTAAGACGTCGTTATCGCCCCTGTCGCGCAATACGTCTGGAGTTTCGTCAGGAGCGCGGCCTCTTCGAGGTTCCGGCATATCTTATGCGAGTCCGCGAGTATTATGTGTTTTCCGGGAAGCCTCGACACCTCCGAAACGTTTCCTTCGTTATGTATTATGACTATTGAACCTTCTTCGGCGCAGACGGCGTTCGCGCCGGTTATGCCGACCTTCGACGCGGCAATGGCTTTTTTTATGTCGTCCCGCAGTTCCTCGACGAGTCTTTCGGGTATGGGCGGTATGTCTTTGCCGAGGGCGGTTGAAACTATCTCCGCTATTTTCTCGGCGGTAAGATGCGTCGCAGGGCCGGTCGGATGCGAAGGGCTGTCGCCCGAGAACTGAATTATCCTGTCACCGATGTCGGTTTCAACTGCGTCTATGCCCTTCTCTTTAAGCCTATCCCTGAGGTGCATCTCCTTGGAGATGTTGGACTTGGACTTCACGACGAGCCTCTCGCCGTTGATTTCCCTTAATACGGCTTCGAATGCCTCGTCTATGCCGTCCGTTTCTATGACTTTAAAGCCGTTCTTTCTCATGTTTTCGACGGCTGTTTCAAATAATCTTTTGTCGCCAAGAGAAGATTCCCGCAATACGCGAAGTCTCGTTTTCATGCCGTCGAAGCCGGGAAGTCTCGTTGAATTTTCACTCTGTCTTTTAAGCACGAGGTCGAAGGCTTTTTGGATGGCCGCCTTGGCGCTTTCGTTCATGCGCCCGTCCTTGCCGTTGAAAAGAATCTTATTTATGACAGTTGCCATATCCATATTTTATCTGCCGTTAACGAGTATCATTCTTACCGCGTCAAACAGGTCCTTGGCGATAAGGTCTGACTTTAATCTGCATTGACGGTCTTGTCCGGCGTAACCTGTCTTTACGAGTATCGTCTTGCATCCGGCTGTAGCCCCGGCCTTAATGTCCGAGGTCTTGTCTCCTATAAGCCACGAACCTTTAAGCCTTATTCCGTGCTCATGAGAGGCCTTGGTAATCATGCCTGTCTTCGGTTTCCTGCAAGCGCATAAAGTTCCGTAACGGCCAATGCCGCTTGCGGGATGATGCGGACAGAAATACACCCCGTCCACGCGCGCCCCGTAAGAGGAAAGTTTTTCGAAAAACGTTTCGGTGAAGACATGGTAATCCGATTCGGTAAAATAACCCCTTCCGATACCGGATTGGTTGGTAATTATGATTATCTTGTAAGAAGTCCGCGAGAGGGTTTGCAGCGCTTCGAGCGAGCCGGGAATGAAAGAAAGATCTTCGCTTTTATAAACGTAGTCTCTATCTTTGATAATAACCCCGTCCCTGTCTATGAATACGGCATTTCTTAACGTCGTCATGCAACGATTCCCATCCCTCAATCAGGCATATATTTGAACAGCCCGGTTTTTTAAACTATTTGCTTCAGTAGACCATTTAAATACCCCTTGAGTCAAGAAAAAAACAAAAGCCGGGATAATCTCATAAAACTTGTTGATTTTTATCCTATTACAGGCTAATATTTACTATGTGGTTTACTTTAATGAGGCAGTGAGCCTATATTCATACTCTTGAGGTGATAACATGACTTCTTTATTTAACTTTTTCGGAAAAATTTACAACCAAAGGTCTCTTATAGCTTTAATGGCTGTCAGGGAGATACAGTACAGGTATGCAGGCACCGTAGTCGGCTTTTTCTGGTCGGTCGTGAATCCCATTGCCATCATAGCCGTCTACTGGTTTGTATTCTCAGTCGGTTTCAGGGTTCAAGCGGTGGGAGGCATGCCCTTCATAGTGATATTCGTTTGCGGCCTTATACCGTGGCAGTTCTTCAACGAAACTCTTGTCGCGAACAATCAGTCCATCGTGTCGAACATGCATCTCGTCAAGAAAACGACCTTCCCGACCGAGATACTTTCCATAGTCAACCTGTTTGCGAGCATGTTGATACACGGCCTTATGCTCGTAATATTTTTTATCATAATGCTGACCTACGGCATAAGTTTCTCTCTCTATAATCTCCAGTTTTTGTACTACCTCCTTGCCATGTCTGTTTTCGCGGTCGGGCTCGGGTGGCTCTTCGCGGCCCTTAACGCCATTTACAGGGACGTCGGGCAGATACTCGGGGTTTTGTTGAATATCTGGTTTTGGCTGACTCCGGTAGTATGGGACGCTGATATGATGCCCTCGTATAAGTGGATTCTCAGGCTGAACCCGATGTACTACATAGTCGAAGGCTATAAGGCTTCTTTCATACATCACGCGTTGTTTTGGAACGACCCCGCCCTCGGGCTTTATTTCTGGGCAATAAGCCTGTCAGTTTTTGTAATCGGAGGCATGGTCTTCAAGAGGCTTAAGCACGAGTTCGTGGAGGCGCTTTAAAAAGATAATGGACAAACTTCCGGCTATATCAATTGAAAACGTATCGAAGAAATTCCGCCTCTTTAACTCCCATAAAGAGCGGCTAATGGAACTCCTGCACCCTCTTAACAGGAAATACCACCGCGAGTTTTGGGCGTTGAAGGACATAAACTTCATCGTTGAGAAAGGCTCCACCGTCGGCATCCTCGGCAGAAACGGCTCCGGCAAGTCAACGCTTCTTCAGATAATAGCCTCTGTCATGAAACCCACCTCCGGCGCGGTCAAAACCGACGGCAAGATATCCGCGCTCTTGGAACTCGGCGCCGGTTTTAACCCCGAACTTACCGGTAGAAGCAACGTCCTTTTTAACGGCGCCATCATGGGATACTCAGGGGAAGAAATGAAAGAGCGCGTGAGGCTCGTAGAAGAATTCGCGGATATAGGGGATTACATAGACCAGCCGGTAAAGTTCTACTCTTCCGGCATGTTCGTAAGGCTCGCGTTCGCCGCGGCCATAAACGTATCTCCGGACATCCTCATAATAGACGAAGCCTTATCCGTCGGGGACGCCAAATTCCAGCAGAAGTGTTATAAGAAGTTCATTGAATTTCAGGAGGATGGAAAGACGATACTCTTCGTGAGCCACAGCGCGGACTCCATAGTAAGGCACTGTAGCCACGCGGTGCTCCTTGAAAACGGCGGCGTTTTCATGCAGGGCAAGCCAAAAGACGTCATAAATACGTATCACGAGATTCTTTTTACGGGCGAGGCCGGGGCAGCAAACTCCGACGGCGGCAAGGCGGCGCGGAACCGCGTCAAGAT
>JBAQMW010000158.1:0-2794 GCA_049303155.1 Thermodesulfobacteriota bacterium
GAACGTTCGGCGTATATATAGGCACCGCGCCCGGTAAAAAAGAAGCGGCGATAACAGGCATCATGGGGGAACTGAAAAAAATAACCTCGGAGAAGGTTTCCAAAGAGGAACTCGAAAGGGCCAAAGGCTCTCTCATCGGAAACCACGACATGTCGCTCCAATCCGTCTCGGACCAGGCCTCGAACATGACCAACAACGAACTTCTCGGACTCGGTTACGATAACTTCAAGAAATACGTGGGAAACATAAACTCAGTCACGGCCGAAAACGTCCTCGTTGCCGCCAAAAAATACATAACACTCGACCGCTATGTCATATCGATAGTCGGGCCGGAGAATAAGAAGAAAGAAGCCGCGAGTCCGGCTCCTGTTGCGACTCCGGAGCCTGCTCAGGCAAAATAAAAAAACTAAAGGGGTTTGCCCGCAAGGGCAAACCCCTTTTCATTTACGAATCCGCATTAGATTGCTTCACTGCGTTCGCAATGACTACCGCTATTTTGTCATTACGGGTCCGCCGTTATTATTGGCGGACGAAGCAATCTCGTTTTTTACGCATCGCGGCTCTTCCTACTTCGTCTTTGCCACGTAAACCCCGTCCCAATCCGAAGGCGGCGGATTTTCCATGAACTCTTCGCACCGTCCTATATAAACCGCCGAAGGCCCGTCATTCGGGTGCTTTAAAAGTATCTCTTCGAAAGCGGCCTTCGCGGTCTTGAACTTGCCCTTCCTGTAATTCACGAGCGCGTCTTTAAAAAGGCCGGCCAAAATCTCCTTATCCTCCTCGCCTTTAAAACCCATAAGGTGAAATACGCCGGCAGCCTCCGCCTTGCCCTTCACCTTGATATAATCGATGTCCCTGAATATAAAAGAATCCTTGCACGCCCTGTAAGTATACTCGCTCGCTATGACGTCCACGCCGTAGGTCTTGGTTTGCCCCTCGAGCCTTGAAGCGAGGTTGACGGCGTCTCCAATGGCGGTGTAGTCGAATCTCAACTCCGCTCCCATGTTTCCGACTACCGCTTCTCCTGTATTAAGCCCCACCCCTATCGCGATGGGAGGCCTTCCCATCTTAGACCACGCCCTGTTGAGTTCCGGCACCTTCCTCACCATATTCAACGCGACGGTGCATGCCCTTACCGGATGATCCTTGAGTTCCAAAGGCGCGTTGAATATAGCCATTATGGCGTCGCCTATGTACTTATCGAGGGTACCCTCCTCTTTAAACACTATCTCTGTCATGGGCGTAAGATATTCGTTAAGCATGGATACGAGTTCGTCCGGAGGCATCCTTTCCGAGAACGTGGTAAAACCCCTTATGTCGGAAAAGAGCACGGTTATAATCTTTTTCTGCCCGCCTAACTTAAGCCGGCTTGGGTCTTTTATAATCTCGGCAACGAGCTGAGGCGGCACGTAGGTGGAAAACGCCTTCCTGTAAAACTTGCTCTTTCTCTCGACTATGAGGTTCCGGTAAGCCTCTATCGAAAGATAAGCGAGAGAAATAGCGAGAATCGGATAGGTAACGCTTAAAATCAAACTAAAGGACGAGAAAAGATAAAAATCCATGCCGGCCACGAAGAGCGCGAACACCGAAAAAACCGAAAGACTTACGAACGTATGTTTCACGCGGTAAAGCAAAAACGACAACACGAGCGGCAGGAAAACCATAAGCGCGACATTCAACAGCTTGGTCCTGAAATCGTTTACGAGATACCGGGACTCGAGGATGTTCGCGACAAGAGTCGTGTGCACCTCCACTCCCGGATAAAGAGAATCAACGGGAGTAACCCTTATGTCGTAGACGGCCTTCTCCGTAACGCCTATAAAGACTATCTTATCCTTGAAAACGTCCTTTGGGATTCTCTTCTTTATGACGTCAACCGCCGGATAAGTGGTGAACGTGCCGCCCGGGCCGTAGAAGTTTATGGTAAGCCCGCCGCTCTCGTCCAAGGGCACCGTCTTATCCCCTATGTTCATGCTGTCTATCATGCCGTAGGGGCCGACGTTAAGTATGACGTCCGAACCGGTATATTGCCTTATCGCCTCCACCGAAAGCGCGGGGAAAATATCGTCCTTATAGCGGTACGCGACCTTCGCGACCCTGCACGTGCCGTCCACATCCTGAATGATGTTAAAGAGGGCGTGACCAACGGCGCCCGTGCCTATCTCCGCGATATTGGGCTCGACGCTCGGGAACGACAGAAGATTTATTTTATCGGGGCTTGAAAAATCGCCGCTGTCGAGATACCTTACTGCGCTTATCTTGGACTTCTGTATCTGCGCCAGTTCCGCGGAGGGCGGCACGACTTGACTATCGTCCCTCAGGAAATATCCGAGGACCACGTTGCCCGTCTCCTTAATCGCGTCTCTCAATTCCGCGTCCTCTTTCACGTCTGCGGGTTCCGAAAAAACTATGTCAAAGGCAACGACCTTGGCCGCGCCGAGCCCTCTTACGAGAGAGGCCAACTCGCTCCTCTTCCACGGCCAACGTCCGAGTTCGTTCACGCTCTTCTCGTCAACCGCCACCAAGACCACGTTTTCCGGCGGCCTTGAAGCCGCCCTTTTCTTAAACATGGCGTCCGTGGCCTTAAGGTCAAGCACGGTAAGGAAACTCGGCTTCACGATGTAAAGGATTAGCGTCAAAAAGGCGGAAATAAGCCCAAGCACGACGAACACCGCCACCCTGCCGGAGCCGAACTTTTCGCTTAAACGCTTTAATAAAGACATCTGCTTCGCCTTCTCAATCTTTTTCCGTTGTAACTCAAGGCTTTAGCCTTGAGACATCAACCCTAAAGGGT
>JBAQMW010000159.1:0-7537 GCA_049303155.1 Thermodesulfobacteriota bacterium
GCATTGGACGGTTTTTTTGACTTCGACTTTTTTGGTTGCGCCTGATATTGATTCCTCGAATCCTATTTCGAGGTCATATCTCAGGTCGTCTCCGGACTGGGGCCCTTGTCGGCTTCTTCCTCCGAAGAAGTCCGAGAATATGTCGCCGAAGAAGTCCTGAAAGTCGGGGCCGAAGCCGCCTTCGGCGGAAGGACCTCCGGCTCCGGCAGCGCCGAACCTGTCGTAACGCGCTCTTTTTTCCGGGTCTTTGAGGACTTCGTAGGCTTCGTTTATGGTCTTGAATTTTTCTTCGACCGTTTTGTCGCCTGAGTGCTTGTCGGGATGGTATTCCTGCGCGAGCTTCCTGTAAGCCTTTTTAATGTCAACGTCCGCGGCGCCACTCGGAACGCCGAGTATCCGGTAGTAATCCTTGTCGCTCATAGGCCTTCGGCGCCGCCCTCTCTTCCGGAGGGATTTTTGGCGACTATGACAAGCGAAGGCCTGAGTAGCCGCTCTCCGAACATATAGCCCTTTTGAACCTCTTTCGTGACGATTCCGTCTTCGCTTTCGGATGTATCTTCGAAGCCCAATGCCTCGTGCCTCGAGTGGTCGAATTTTTTCCCGAGCGCGGGAACGGCCTCTATGCCGAATTTCTTGAACGCGTCGCTTATGCCTTTAAGCGTGAGTTCGATTCCGCTTCGGAGCGCCTCCGTCTGAACTCCGTTATCCGTTCCTTCCCTTGAATGATGAAGCGCCCTTTCGAGGTTGTCGGGGAAGTTCAAGAGTTCCTTGGCAAAGGTCTCGTTCGCGAATTCAAGAAGAGAGGCCTTTTCCTTCTCGACCCTCTTTTTGTAGTTGTCGAAGTCGGCGCGACTGCGCATGAATTTATCGAGCGCTTCGGCGCATTCTTTGTTTTTGGCCTCGAGCGCATTACGAAGGTTTTTCATCTCGGCGCTTTCTTCGGGCGGAGCCCATTCCTCGGCATTTTCCGGTCCTCCGCATCCGCACTCTTCGGCGTTATCTTTCGCGGGGCATTCGCTTGTCCCTTTTTTATTGCCGTTAAAAACGTCGTCTTGTTTCTTCATAAAGATAACTACCTCGTTTTGGCGTTGTGTTCCGTAGATGGATTCTTTAGAGGGCGCGCCCCGACCCATGCTCCGCATGGGTACCCCGACTTGTAACTCAAGGCTTTAGCCTTGAAACATCAACCCTAAAGGGTTGAGTTACGTCAAGACATCAACGCACCGGCAATGCATATGCCAGCGTCAAATATTATTGCCTAAATAGTACGCGTTTATAGCTAAAAGTGGTGCTGGGCGCGTGTCATTGATTCGGCGGCGTAATCCACGAGCGGTATGATTCTGGAGTAATCCATTCTTACAGGGCCTATGACGCCCAATGCGCCTGGCGCTTGGCCGGATTTTCCGTACGGCGCCGTTACTATGCTCAAGCCGTCGAATTCCTTGGCCGCGCATTCCGAACCGATGCTGATGTTTACGCCCTTTTCCCTGATGCTCCTGTCGAGTATCCGGAGAAGAAGGCTTTTTTCTTCGAACGCCCTGAAAAGCCCGACTATCTTTTGAACGTCCTCTTTGAATTCAGGCTGGTCGAATATGTTGGCCTTGCCCTCCATGTAGAGTTCCCCGTTGCCTTCGGCCGTGTCGCAGACTGCGGCCTTCACGAGGGACAAGGTTTTCGACACGAGGGCGGAGTACCGGTGCTTTTCGTTCTTGGCGTCCTCTCTGACCTTGTCTCTAAGGCCTCGGAGCGTAAGCCCCTTGGCCACGGAGTTCAGGTAGTTGGATATTTTTTCGAGGTCGAGATCGAGTTCGCGCCTTCCCGTCCTTACGAGCCGCGTGCTCACGTAACCGCTATCGTTCTTTATCACAAGAAGCACGTTCGATGCGTCCACGTAAACGAACCGCACGTCTTTTATCAGAAGTTCTTTGGGCTTCGGCGCCAGTATAAAGCCGGCGCAACTTGTAACCGAGGAAAGCATCAGCGTCGCGTCCCTCAAAAGCCCCTCCGTCCCCGATCTCGGATTCAGGCTTTTTCTGATTATGTGCTTTATTGATTCGACAGGCTCTTCGAGCCCGCTCAGGGTGTTCACGTAGAGGCGGAAACTCTTTTCAGCCGGGATAGCGCCCGATGAGGGGTGGGGGCGCTTGAGGTAGCCCTTTTCCTCGAGGTCCGCCATGACCATTCTTATGCTCGCCGGACTTAGCCCCAGGCGGCAGCACCCGGCCACGGCCTTGGAACTTACCGGGCTTACCGTGGCGATGTGTTCCTTTATTATCGCCTTGAGTATGCCTACGGACCTTTCGGACAACCCGGTCTTTGATTTTTCGCGTTCTTTTTCTTTGTGCGTCATCTCTTTAAAGTCTCTCAATGTTTCATAAAGAAGATACCGCGATAAAGTCATGATTGTCAAGTGGACAAGGGCTGGTAAGGTATCTTATCTTGTGTCAGTCGTAGGGCAGGCGGGGCACCCACTCCACAGAGTGGGTCGGCCCTGCTAACAAGAAAAGACGCAGACCCTTGCGACCCATGCTCCGCATGGGTACCCCGATTGCGGGGGTCTGCTATAAACGGTGGGCAGAGCCCACTCTACAGGTCTGTCCTACTAAAACAAAAAACAAGCAACCGCCAACCCTTTCCTTATGACACAAAATAATTAACATTACCACGCCCTGCATTGCAGGTATGGCTCTAAAACACCTCGTTTGAAAGGAGAATGCCTTTTTGCGTCAGGCGGAGCATGGCGCCTTCTCTTACGAGGAGGCCTTCCGAGGTGAATCTTTCGACGTCCATGGCCGTGTCAATCGGTACGCCAAAACGCGCCTCAAACTCTTTTTCGTTTATGCCTTCGATGACCCGAATGCCCAAGAAAAGTCCTTCTGTCAAGGCCTGTTCTTTGGTAAGTATTTCCGAACCCGTCGCAACGCCTTTTCCCTTGCAAGCGAGTTCCATGTATTTGTAAGGGTCTTTTTCGTTCCACCATCTTTTGCCGAAGCCCGGGTGTTTGGAGTAGGAGTGGGCGCCTGCGCCGAGGCCTATGTAGCCGCCGCCCTTCCAGTAGTTACAGTTGTGTCTGCTCTCGAAGCCGGGGAGGCTGAAGTTGGATATCTCGTAGTGGACGTAGCCCGCGTGCTTCAGCATTTCCATTGCCGTCAGATACATCTCGATTTCGAGATCTTCGGAAAGGGTCTTTATTTCGCCCTTTTTTTGCATATCGTAGAAAGGCGTTCCTTCCTCTATCTTAAGGCAATAGATTGAGACGTGTTTCGCCCGGAGTTCGATTGTCTTCTTGAGCGAGACTTCCCACGCGGAAAGGCTCTGACCGGGAATTCCGAATATCAGGTCAATGCAGATGTTTTTAAAACCTGCTTTTTCCGCGTTTATTACGGCGAGGATGGATTTGGCGGCGTCGTGGGTTCTTCCGAGGGAGCGGAGGTCCTTATCGTCGAAGGACTGAACGCCTATGCTTATCCGGTTTACTCCGGTTTTTTTTAATCCGCGCAGTTTTTCAAGGCTTGTTGTATCGGGGTTGGCCTCAAGCGTTATCTCAACGTCTTTCACCGGAGGCAGCGCGTTAAAAATTCCTTCGAGTATCGCGCCGACCGTTTTTGCTTCGATTAGCGACGGCGTGCCGCCGCCTATATAAAGCGTTTTTAAGGGGCCTTCTTGGTTCCCAAATCCCCTCTGACTCCCCTTTGTAAAAGGGGAGAACCGGAGGTCTTCGTTTTCAAGGACGAAGCCGAGTTCTTCGATAAGGGCCCGCGCGTAGTCTTTTTCCGGGACGTTACCGGATTTAACCGAATTGAAGTCGCAGTAGGGGCACTTGCTTTTGCAGAAAGGGACGTGAGCGTAAACGCTCAGTCCTTTTCCGGCCTGTTCTTTTCCGCGTTTTTCCAAAGGTCTTTGAATATGTCTATGGGAGATATGATGCCGAGAAGCCTTTTTTTGTTGTCCACGACGAGTATCCTGTCCACGGAGCGTTCGGTATCCACGAATATTGCCGCTATCTCCATGGTGGAGGTCTCCGGCGTGACGAATACGTAGTCCGGGCTTGCGGGCTTGATTTTGCTCACGAAGTCGCTAAGGGGTTTATTCCTCAAGGCGTCGATATTTTCGACGAACTGCTTGAGTTCGGGCGCGAAGCGGACGTCTTTTAAAAAGCCCTCCCTTATGTAGCCCGGCAGCGCCGCCCTCATGAGAATCCGGGACGTTATGACGCCCAGGACGACATTTTCCTCGTTCACCACCGGGACCTGACGAATCCTTTGCTCGAAGAAGAGTTTTACCGCGTCCCCTACGGTTTTATCAGGCGTGAGGGTAACGATGCCGATTGACATTATGCTTGCCGCGTTCATTTTGACCTCCTTTAAGTATACTCTTGATTCCCAAATCCCCCCGACCCATCCTTCGGATGGGTACCCCGCCCCTTTGTAAAAGGGGAGAACCTGCGGTAAGGTAAATCCTATAGATACCTCAGGTACAGATAGAGGTGCGATATCAAAAGAGACATCAGCATCAAGGGAAAGGCAAAAAGCATGAATCTCAAAAACCCGATGGGGTATCCGCTTTTCGAAGCGAATCCCGCCACTATGATATTGGAGGAAGCCCCTATTATGGTGCCGTTTCCTCCGAGGCATGCCCCAAGGGTCAGCGCCCACCAAACCGGCAGAGAAGCGATCTGTCCGCCCATGGAAGGTTCCATGCTGTCTACGAGAGGTATCATGGTGGCGACGAACGGAATATTATCGACAAACGCCGAGGCGATGCCGGAAAGCCACAAAACGTAGTAAGCGGTGGTGGAGACTTCCCCTCCCGTAAGGGTCTCGATTTTCATGGCGAGCGTTCCTATTACGCCTGTTCCCACAAGACCTTGCACTATCACGAAGAGTCCCATAAAGAAAAACAGCGTCGTCCATTCAACCCTTTCCATGGTGGTGTGGACGGTCTCTTTGCTTATGAGCATGATTATGCCGGCCCCAATGAGCGCGATGGTGGCGATCTCAAGATTGAGAGGGCCGTGAAAGATAAAGCCCGCAATGACAAGGAAAAGTATGGCGAGGCATTTTTTGAGGAGACGCGGGTCGGTTATGGCGTCGGCCTCTCTGAAATACATTATCTTTTCTTTCATATCTTCGGCAACCGTGAGTTTCTTTCCGTAAAAGATCTTAAATACCGCAAGGGTCGCGGCCAGTATAACCACTATTACAGGCGCGACGTTAATGACAAGGTCCATGAAGGTGAAACCCTGAGCGCTTCCTATCATTACGATGGGAGGGTTTCCAACGAGCGTCGCCGTCCCTCCTATGTTCGAGGTCAATATCTGGGAATAGAGAAAAGGGTATGGCGTTACCTTGAGTTCGTCGGTTATGAGAAGCGTTATCGGCGCTATGAGCAGCACCGCCGTTACGCTGTCGAGAAAGGCCGAGAACAAAGCGGTCAAGATTGCGAGGTAGAGAAGGATAAGCCAGGGTTCGCCCTTTGCGAACTTCGCGCTCTTTATGGCGAGGTAATGGAACATCCCCGTTTTCTGGCATACCCCGACGATTATCATCATGCCCACGAGAAGCCCGATGGTGTTGAAGTCGATGCCGAGGATTGCCTCTTTCTGCGTCAGCACCCCGAGCGCCATGAGGGACGAGGCGCCTAATATGGCGACGACGGCCCTGTCTATCCTGTCCCAGACGAGAAGGCCGTAGACTATGAAAAAGACCGAGATTGCTATGATGATTTCTTTTTCCATTGGCTCTGCCCCCTGCGAGTTTTAGATATTAAGTGTTTAGGCGGGAAAAGTCAAGGGGAGGCGGACGCGCGCCCCCGATGCCGGGGTACCCGGAGCCGTTCGCCGTTAACGGATAATATTTTCAATCGCCGTCTCCGGTTTTCTCCAATTCCAAATTTACCCTTGCAATAATAAATGCCGTGTGTTAAATTTTAATATTGAAGTGGGCGAATGCCCACTTTTTTCTTTAAATGGGTTCGCAATCCAGCCCTTTGGAGTGTTTACGGTTTGAAGCCGGGATATTTAGAAGAGAAGGTAAAGGAGATTTCCGAGCCTCTTATAAGGGACTTCGGCATGGAGCTCGTGGACGCCGCATACCTTCACGAGTCGGGGCGCTGGGTGCTCCGGATTTTCATAGACAAGCCCGGCGGCGTAACGCTTGACGACTGCAGTTCAATAAGCCGCGAACTCGGCACGCTCCTTGACGTCGAAAATATTATGCCGCGCGCCTATGTTCTTGAGGTTTCCTCTCCGGGAATAGACAGGCCGCTTATCAAAGAGAAGGATTTCGTAAACGCGACTGGAAAGAAAATCAATCTCAAGACGAAGCAACCGATCGAGGGCAGGAGAAATTTCAAGGTCGTTGTGGTCGGCGTTACGAACGACAAGGTCGTTTTAAAGGATTCCGAGGGCAGGGTTTTGGAAATAGAACTCTCCAACGTGGACAAGGCGCGTTGCGAGGTGGAAATCTGAAAGTTACTGGATTCCCGCTCAAGAAACCGCGGGAATGACAATGGGGACATATCTGACAGGCGGGACGCCTGTCCTACATGGGAGGATTCAGATGGCGCTCAATCTGTCCAACATAATCGAGCAGGTGGGAAAAGACAAGGGGCTTGACAAGAACGTCCTCATAGAGGCGCTCGAGTCGGCCATGCAGAAGGCCGCGGAAAAGAGATTCGGCCCGAATAAGGTCATCGAGGCCAAGTATAACGAAGAGGCCGGAGAGATAGAGCTCTTTATCTTTAAGACGGTCGTCGAAGAGGTCGTTAATCCGGACACCGAGATATCCTTAGTCGAAGCGCAGAAGGAAGACCCTGAATTCATCGCCGGCGACAGCCTCGGGAGCAAGCTCGATTCGAAGGAGTTCGGCAGGATTGACGCGCAGACCGCGAAGCAGATAATCATACAAAAGATGCGCGAGGCCGAGCGCGAGACCGTTTTGAAAGAGTACGGCGCCAAAAAGGGCGAGATAATAACCGGGCTCGTGCAGAGGTTCGAGAGAGGCGACATAATCGTTGACCTTGGCAGGACCGAGGCGATATTGCCGAAGAAGGAGCAGGTAAAGCGCGAGTCTTACCGCCAGGGCGAAAGGATAAGAGGGGTTGTCTTGGACGTCCGGAGCGAGGCAAGGGGGCCGCAGGTCGTCATATCGAGAAGCCATCCCGCGTTTCTCATAAAACTCTTTCACATGGAAGTGCCGGAAGTCTACGAAGGCATAGTCGAGGTAAAGGGCGCGGCAAGGGAGCCGGGCGAGAGGGCGAAGATAGCGGTGTCGTCCCGGAGCCAGGACGTCGACCCTGTCGGCGCGTGCGTAGGGGTAAAGGGTTCGAGGGTTCAGGCCGTGGTGCAGGAACTCAAGGGCGAAAAGATAGACATAATACACTGGGCTGACGAGCCTGTGGTGCTCGTTAAAAACGCGCTTTCCCCGGCCCAGATATCGAAGGTCATAACGGACGAAGCGGCACACACGATGGAAGTAGTGGTGCCGGACGATCAGCTCTCTTTGGCTATCGGCAAGAAGGGGCAAAACGTCAGGCT
>JBAQMW010000160.1:0-2087 GCA_049303155.1 Thermodesulfobacteriota bacterium
AGATGGGGCTTAAGCTTAGCGAGTACGGCGTATTCGATGAAAAGGGGCATTATGTCGCCGGGAAAAGCGAGGAGGACGTTTATAAAACGCTCGGCCTTGAATGGATTCCGCCGGAACTAAGGGAAAACTCAGGAGAGATAGAGGCCGCCGAAAAAGGGCGTTTGCCGAAGCTCGTGGAGATTAAAGACATAAAAGGAGACCTTCACGTTCATACAATCGACAGCGACGGAAATGCCACAATCATCGAGGTTGCGGCAGCGGCTATGAAGATGGGTTACGACTACGTTGCCGTTACCGACCATTCGAAGGCAGTCGGCATAGCGCGCGGCATGGACGACGGGCGTCTTTTGGAGCAGTGCGAACGCATAGACGATTTGAATGAAAAACTTAAGAAACAAGGTAGTTCTTTCAGGGTGCTCAAGGGCGCGGAGGTTGACATAAAATCCGATGGCGCTCTCGACTATAAGGACGAGACCCTGCGAAGGCTCGACATAGCAATCGGGGCCGTGCATTCGAAGTTCGACATGACGAGAGACGGCATGACGGAGAGGCTTTTGAAGGCGATATCGAGCGGATTGATTCACGTGTTGGCGCATCCGACCGGAAGGCTCATCGGAACGAGGGAGCCTTACGACGTTGACATGAAAAAGGTCATGCTCGCGGCATCGAGGCAGAGAGTCGCTATTGAGCTTAACGCGTTTCCCGACAGGCTCGACCTGAACGACAGCCACTGCCGCCTCGCGAAAGACATAGGCGTGATGGTTGCGATATCAACGGACTCTCACAGTATAATGAATCTCGATTATATGTTATACGGAGTGCACACGGCACGGCGAGGGTGGCTTGGAAAGAAAAACGTCTTGAACTGCATGACGCTGAAAAAACTCATGGGATTTTTGAAGAGGTAGGCCGTAGGACAGGCGTCCCGCCTGTTTCTCAACCTTGGCAAAATCACGATACAGAAGGCGGTCGGTTCTTTACCTCTGGCCGGGTTTTCTATGTGCTTGTTCTTTCGGCGCGGCCTCGACCTTTATCTTTACTATCCTGTTTTTATCCATGTCAACGACCGTGAACCTGTAGCCCTTATACGCCACGAATTCTCCTCCGCCGGGGATTCGTTGAAGCATCGAGAGCACCAATCCCGCGAGGGTGGCGTGTTCTTCCATGTCGGCTTCGTCAAAGGCCATGCCGACGTCCGTCAGGTCGCTCAGGGAGGCCGAGGCGTCCACTATCATGGTCCCGTCTTTAAGCCTCTCCACGAGCCCGCCCTTTTCGACGTCTGACTCGTCCTCGATTTCCCCGACTATCTCTTCGAGAATGTCCTCGATAGTCACTATGCCGTCGAGTTCGCCGTGGTCGTCCACGACTATCGCTATGTGGATTTTTCTTCTCTGCATCTCGCGGAGAAGTCTGCTTATCATTATCGAACTCGGCACGAAGTACGGCGGGCGGAGCATGTCTTTTATGTAGAGGGTCTTTCCGCACGCCATGTCCTTGAAGACGTCTTTATTGAAGAGTACCCCGATTATCTGGTTTATGTTTTCCTTATATACGGGATACCTCGAAAACCCGCTCTCGGACATGAATTTAAGCACGTCTTCGTAAGAGGTGTCCGCCTCGATCGCGCTTATCTTGGGTTTGGGAACCATTATCTCCTTGACGGTCGTGTCGGCGAACTCGAACACGCCGTGAAGAAGCGCGGCCTCGGTCTCTTCGAATACGCCTTTGGCTGTGCCTTCTTTTATGTAGTATTTTATCTCGTCCCTCGGAGCGAAGACCTCCTCAGGGGCGCCTTTTATGCCGAGGAACCGGAGCGATATCGTGGTTGATGCCGTGAGAAACCCGACAAAAAGCCCCGCCCCTCTGGAGAGGACGTCAATCGGCCTCGCCGCGAAGCAGGCTATTTTTTCGGAATATCTTAGGGCGAGGGTCTTGGGAACGAGTTCGCCGAAGACAAGAAGGGCGTATGAGATCAAGACGACGACCGTGCTTATCGCCAAAAACTCCGAGGCCTCGGCTATCGGGGCGTAAGGGACTCCGGCGTAGACCGGCTTGAGCGCCTCGACCGCCGCGACTCCGCCTATGAC
>JBAQMW010000161.1:0-2207 GCA_049303155.1 Thermodesulfobacteriota bacterium
GTTCCGGCGACGACCTCGCCGGAACTCTCGTGGCCCTTGCTTATTATGGAATCGAGGGATTTCTGCGCTTCGGCTAATTTTCCGACTGTGTCCTTAAGGTGGGTTACGAGCGTCCTCAGGTTTTTCACGACCAACAAAAGCGATTCTTCAAGGTCCGTAACCTCGTCGGTGAAGAAGCCGCGTTTAGGGGCGTAGTCTTCGGCGAAGCTCAAATCGCCGAGGCTTATCTGCTTGGTCATCTTCGTGAGGCGGTTGAAGCGCTTGGTAAAGCTCCTCGTAAATACGGAGCCGAGCATGAGCCCTATGAGCATGGCGACGAGCACGGTAATCGGCATCTTAAGCCATTCGGGTATGGCAGTACCCTCGACAAGGCCCGGCACGAACGCGACCGCGGCGACCACCGCCAAAAAACCGAAAATGAATTTGTACCCTAAGTTTATTCTCATGCCTTCTCCGAAATCCAATTATAAAGAGTTTTAAGGTAAAGTCAATGAACGAAAATCGAATGTAGAATGTCGGAATTATCGTCATTGCGAGTCCGCCGATAATAACGGCGGATGAAGCAAGCTCATCTTTACAATCATGGGATTGCTTCACTGCGTTCGCAATGACAATAATTTTACGGTCTTTTCATCTGAAATGCTCGAAACCTTCTTCTTTGACGTTTATCTTGCGGCCTTTTTCGTCAAGGACGACGACGCCTTTGTTTTTCGGCAGGATCCTTGCGGGAGCAGGTTTGCAACCTGCTCCCCTTCGACCCTTCGATAAACTCAGGGCAGGCTTTGCTCAGGGCAGGCTTTAAGTTCGTGATTGCTCCGGACGAAATATTTGGTTCAGGTTATAAACCTGAACCCGCCGGCAGACCTAAAGAGCCTGCCCCTATACGCGCCATTGTTTCATCTGAAATGCTCGAAACCTTCTTCTTTGACGTTTATCTTGCGGCCTTTTTCGTCAAGGATGGCGACGCCTTTGTTTTTCGGCAGGATTTTTCCGATGCAACTTATCCTGAGGCCGAGCCTTTTCGACACGTTGCGTATGGATTGCTCGGCTTCCGGGTTGGCCGTGAAAAGCAGTTCGTAATCTTCTCCGCCGCAAAGTATGGTTTTAATCGCGGACGGGTGTTTTTTTAAATAGCCCTGTGTCTCCTTTGAAAGGGGTATCTTTTCCGATTCAATCGCCGCTCCTGCGCTGCTTTGCCCGGTTATGTGCTTTAAGTCTCTTATAAGCCCGTCGCTTACGTCCGTCATTGCCGAGGCAAGGCGTTTTTGCGCGAGAAGACGCCCCGCGATAACCCTCGGCTCGGGACTCAGGTGTTTTTTTGCCGATATCCCGAAGGCCTTGGAGCGGATAGCGGCTTTGCCGTATTTTTTAAGCGCCTTTAAGCCGAGGGCCGAGCCGCCCAAGGTTCCGGTGACGAAGATGGAATCCCCGGGTTTTGCGCCGCGTCTGTAAACGACCGTACCTTTGCTTACCTCGCCAAGGACGGTCGTTGTTATGATTATGCGGCTTGAGGCCGTGGTGTTTCCGCCTATGAGGGTTATGCCGTGCTTTGTTGCGCAGTCCTTCATGCCTTTGAGGAGTTTCGTCGCGAAGCCGCTGCCGAGCGTTTTCGGCAAAGAAACGCTAAGGAGAAAAAAAAGAGGCGTTCCTCCCATTGCCGCGATGTCGGAGAGTGAAATTGCAAGGGCCTTTTTGCCTATGAGATGCGGCGGCGCGTAGGAGACGTCGAAGTGCACGCCCTCTACGAGGGTGTCGGTCGTCGAGAGGAGGAGTGTATCTTTTTTGTTTTCGGTTACTGCCGTGTCGTCGCCGATGCCCTTTACGACTCTACTGCCGGTTTTATCCGGCTGGCAACGGAATATTTTTTCTATTTCCTTTATGAAGGCGTCTTCGCCGAGCCGTTTAAGCTTCATATTCTTTTTTTTATCCCCCCATTGTCCCCCTCACCATACCCTCTCCCCAAAAGGGGAGAGGAGAAAAAAGACAAAAACCTCCTTCTACTTTCCCCCTTGCATGTTAGAATCTCCGGCGGGTTCAGGTTTATAACCTGAACCAAATATTTCGCACAGAGTAATCACGAATTTAAAGCCTGCCCTGAGCAAGGCATGTCCTGAGTTTATCGAAGGGTCGAAGGGGAGCAGGTTGCAAACTTGCTCCCACAAAAGGGTTGCGGTCTTTACGCAGGGCCGACCCGCTCTGTGGAGCGG
>JBAQMW010000162.1:0-3241 GCA_049303155.1 Thermodesulfobacteriota bacterium
ATGGTGGAGCGTCTTATTGTACTTCTCGTAGCGTTTTCGCCTTTTTTCGTAAACGTTAACGACGCTTTCCGATGGGTGTATTATTACCGCCCCTGTCATGCCGTCCACTATAACGGTATCGCCGCTCCTCACCTTCCTCGTTATGCTCTCGATGCCAACGACGGCCGGGATCTCCAAAGACCTCGCCATTATCGCCGTGTGAGAAGTCTTACCGCCTATCTCGGTCAGGAAGGCAAGGACGTTACCCTTTACCATCTGCGCCGTATCGGTAGGAGAGAGGTTGTGGGCAACCACCACGGAAGGCTCTTTTATGTCTACTATAGCCGCGTCCTTTTCCCCTGAAAGGTTCACTATAATGCGGTCAACTATGTGCTCTATATCGGAACTCCGTTCCTTAAAGTACCGGTCGTCCATCTTGTCGAAAAAAACCCTGATGTCCTTAAGCACGGACTTGAGCGCCCATTCGGCGTTCACGCGCTCTTTTTTCACGAGTTTTATCGTGTCGTTTATGAGCATCTGGTCCTTGAGCATCAAAAGATAGGCGTCTATTATGCCTAAGTGCTCCTTGCCCTTTTCCTCCCCTGAGAGTTTTTTCTTGATGTTAAGGAGCTGGTCGCGGGACTGCTCTACGGCCTTTTTAAACCTCTCTACCTCGGATTCGATTGCTCCGTCATCCAGATGGCGCAACGAAGCGGCCTCCGCCCTTCGCCTGTCCATAAGGAAAACCTTCCCTATGACGATTCCGGAGGAAACGCCCGAACCCCGCATCAGTATTACTTCTTTTTCGTCAATCGTCTTCATCAAAACCCCTGTTAACGAGTTCCCCGAGCGCCATGACCGCGGCCTCGGCATCATTGCCCTCGGCCCGGAGCTTTATCTTTGAGCCGCAGGCAGCGGCAAGTATAAGCACGCCCATGATGCTTTTGCCGTTTACCTCCTGCCCGTCCTTTTCGATGAATATCTCGGAGTCGAAGTTTCCGGCAAGACGCACGAATTGGGAAGCGGCCCTCGCGTGAAGGCCGAGCCTGTTCTTTATCACGAACTCTTTATCGAAGGCGTTGTTTATCGTCATGAGCGGTTTCTCCGGCGGCACGTTCTATCCCTCCCTCCTCGCGTAAGGCACGGCCGGCCTTGTCGGAATATCCCTTATGTCTATTTTCACGCCCATGCCTTCGAACCTCTCTATTACATCCTCGTCCTCGCCGTCGAGTATGACGGAGCGGGTAACGACCCTGCCGTTTGTCTTATGGTGAACGTTCCCTATGTTAAGAGAGGCGAACCTGAAACCTTCTTCGTAAAGCCTCATCGCGTCCTTAAGGCAATTCACTATGAATATGACACTCCTTTTCTCGAACACGCCGCGCTCAATATCCTTCGCAGCGTCTCTCACTGACTCCACGACCACGCTTAACCCGTCAACGCCGGCCTCGCTCTCTATCGCGCCCTTAAGCAAACCGTCGGAAGCCGCCTCGTCCGAGGCGACGACCAGCGCCTCGGCCTTCGTAAACGGCACCCATGCGGCCAATACCTGCCCGTGAAGAAGCCTGTCGTCCACCCTTACGAGAGCTATCATTGGATTTTACCCTTAAGCAAACCGTCGAAGGCCGCCTCGTCCTTCGTGAACGGCGCCCATGCGGCCAATACCTGCCCGTGAAGCAGCCTGTCATCCACCCTTACGGAGAAAGCTATCATTGGATTTTACCCTTAAGAAGAGCGGCGGCCCTCACGATGCTTTTTTGCCCGTAATCTAAAAGCAGCGTTGCCAAGTCTTTAAGATTATAATCACCGCGGTTATTCAGGAACTTTATGACAAGAGGCAGATTCACGCCTGTTATTATCTCTACTGCCCCGTCCTCGATAAAAGGCAGCGAGATATTGGTGGGCGTTCCACCGAACATGTCGGTAAATATTATTACTCCGCCGCTTGGTTTCAAGACTTTCAGAGCGGAGTTAAGCCTCTCCCGTATTTCGTCCGCGCCCTCGCTCTCGTCTATGCCGAGCGCGATAACGTCGCCGGCCGAGCCTACTATCGCTTTAGCCGCCTTTACGATTTGCGCAGCGAGTTCTCCGTGCGTTATTACTATGGCGTTTATCATGGATGCCCCCAACAGAAATCAAAAATCAAATCTCAAAAATCAAAATGACATATCAAAAACTAAAGATAAAATACCTTAATTTTGATTTTTAATTTTTGATTTTACCGTTAACCGATAACCGTCCACCGATTACCGCCATTTGTCATTGCGAGGGGCTTTACCCCGAAGCAATCCCGTCTTTACAATCATGAGATTGCTTCACTGCGTTCGCAATGACAAACCGATTACCGCTTTACGTCTTATCCATATCGCGGTGCTTGGCCTTTAAAACGCAGAGTTCGTGCGACATATCGCCCTTTAGCCTCTCCACTATGGCCACGGAGCGATGCTTGCCCCCTGTGCATCCGATGGCGACCGTCAGGTAAGATTTGCCTTCCCTACGGTAAAGAGGAATAAGATAATTCATAAGACCGACGAACCTCTCCGTGAACTCCACGGCCTCGGCCTTGGAAAACACGAAATCCCTAACCTCTTTATACTTGCCGTGGAGCCCCCTGAGCTCAACCATGAAGTGTGGATTCGACAAAAACCGCACGTCCATGACGATGTCGGCTTCGCTCGGTATACCGTGGCGGTAACCGAAAGAAATCAAATTTACGGTCATCTTTTCCATGCTTAAGGGCTGTGAAAAATGTTCCTTAAGATGGTTCTTCAATTCGTGGACGTTATAATTCGTGGAATCAACTAACATGTCCGCGCTCGCCCTTATCTCGCGCAACAACTCTCTCTCGGCCTTTATGCCCTGAAGAGGCGAGTCGACGTTATCGAGGGGGTGCCTGCGCCGCGTCTCGCTGAATCTCCTCACGAGCGATTCGTCCGAGGCGTCGAGATACACGAGTTCCGCCTTGCAGCCCGTTCCCCTTATCTCTCCGAATATGGACGGAAACTCCCTTAAAAATTCCCTCTCCCTCACGTCCACAACCGCCGCCACTTTGGTTATGCCCTCGGTCTCGCCTAAGAGTTCGAGAAACTTCGGAAGAAGCGTAACCGGCATGTTGTCCACGCAGAAAAAACCCAGATCTTCAAGCACCTTTATCGCCGTGCTTTTGCCGGCCCCGGAAGGGCCGCTTATCACCACAAGGCGTATGTCCTTCATTTCCTTCATTTTTTGCGCCGACCCATGCTTCGCATGGGTACCCCGGCCT
>JBAQMW010000163.1:0-2437 GCA_049303155.1 Thermodesulfobacteriota bacterium
TGTCAGGGATTGACAAAGACTTCGACGTCAATGAGAAGACCCCGGGATTCGAGGCGGCCGCGGTCGAGACCTCCCTTATGCAAGGGGCATTTCTTAAAAGGAAGGATTATCTCATAAAAACGGCTGAGGAAGAAATAGCCGAAGAAGGAATAAAATACGCCAAGGGATCTTTCATGCCGAGGCTTTCGGTTGAGGGGGTTTATACTCTGCGCGAGCAGAACCCCAAGACGTCGTTTTTTCTTGACGAGAGCGCGTATGCCGCCGTTACCCTGACCTTCCCGCTCTTCGAAGGCGGGCTTCGCGCGGCTGAACTCGGAGAGGCGAGGAGCAGGCTCGCTCAGGCAGGGATAGAGAGGCTCACGCTCAAAAAAGAGATAATCCTTCAGGTGAGGCGCGCCGGCAATAACGCGGCATCCGCCCTCGCCGTCATAGCCGCCTATGGGAAGCAGGTTGTTTCCGCGGAAGAGAACTATAACGTGGTTTTCAAGCAGTATAAAAACGGCCTTGCCTCTGCCGCGGATTTGATAGACGCCGACGTTACCATGACGTCCGCCGAGCTTGAACTCATGAGGGCATCTTACGCCTACGAACTTTCGGCGCTTGAACTTAAGAGGAGCGCGGGGACGCTTCTTGAAGAGGCCGAAGTCCTCATAAACGGCGCGAAAGGAGCAATGGAGTGAGAAGATTCAATAGGTTTTTTTCTATATTCGCGGCCTCTGTTTTGCTTTCGGCCTGCGGCAAAGGCGACGGAGCCCCGAAGCAAGAACAGGCCGAGCGTCCCCATAACGTAACAATATGGACCGCTAAAAAAGGTGATGTATTGCAAAAGATTTCTCTCGTGGGAACGCTCGAACCCGAAGAAGAGGTCATAGTGTCCTCTTTGGTCGCGGCAAAGGTAATCTCAGTGCTTAAGGACGAAGGCGGCTTCGTCCGAGATAACGATGAACTTCTTTTGCTGGATAGCGGCGAGTTTAGCCTGAAGGTTGAAAAGAGCAGGGCGGATTTAAGCAGGGCAAGAGCCGAACTGGACTTCTCGGAAAATGATTTCAAGAGGAAGACCGAATTATTGAAAGAAGACCTCATAAGCAAGGACGAGTTTGAGAACTCCCTTTCAAGGAGGGATTCGGCAAAGGCCTCGGTTTCCGGCATAAAGGCCGCGCTTAATCTTGCGATGCTCGACCTTGCCCATACGCGCGTCTCGGCGCCATTTTCGGGACGAATAGCCGGGCGGTACGTTTCCGTCGGCAGTTACGTTAAAGAGGGAGACAAGCTCTTCAGGCTTATGGACGTGAGCAGGGTTAAGGTGTCGGCCGAAGTTCCGGAGGGGCGCGTAGGCGAGGTGAAGATTAATCAACCGGTATCAATAAGGGTAACATCCGTTGACGGGGAATTTTCCGGAGATGTGTATTTTATAAGCCCTGACGTGGATAAAAACAATAGGACGTTCAGGATAAAGGCGCGCGTAAAAAATGAAAGAGAAGCTCTTAAGCCCGGGCTTTTCGCCAATATCGAGGTTATTACCGGAGTTTTAAAGGACGCGTATCTCGTTCCGGAGAACGCCGTAATAAAGGGGCAGGACGGCTTTTTCGTTTACGTCGCGTCCAATGGCGCGGCCTCCGTGAGAAAAGTCTCGGTGGCGCTTAGGCAGGACGGAAGAGTAGCAATTACGGAAGGCATCAACGAAGGGGACGCGGTAGTGGTGGACGGCGCCCAAGGTTTGGCTGAAGGCGCGAAGCTGAACGTCAGATAGGGGACTGTCCCAGATTTACGGACGGAGCGAAGCGGAGTCGTAGAATCGGGACTGTCCCCGAAATCAAAGAATAAGAAAGGTCTCATGTTTCTTCCCGAGTTTTCCATAAAAAAGCCGGTTACGGTATTCATGGCTATGGCGGCGCTTCTTATCTTCGGCGCGATAGGGTTTTCAAGACTCGGCGTTGACCAGTTTCCGAAGGTCGAGTTCCCCATCGTAACCGTCACGACCACGCTCCAAGGCGCGAGCCCCGAAGTCATCGAAGAAAACATAACCGACAGGATAGAGGAAGAGGCCGCCACCATAGAGGGCGTCAGAAACCTTACGAGCGTTTCTTCGCACGGCGCATCCATTGTTACCATAGAGTTCGAGATGGAGCGCGACATAGACGTCGCGGCGCAGGACGTGAGGGACAGCGTCGCCTCCATAGCCAAGTTCCTTCCCGAAGACACCGATGCGCCCATAGTCGGCAAACTCGACATGCAGGCCCAGCCGATTCTGTGGGTGGCGGTAAGCGGAGACCGCCCCATACAGGACGTAACCAAGTTCGCGGAAGACGTATTGAAGCCGAGGCTCGAGACCATTAAGGGCGTCGGAGCCATAACTATCGGCGGCAAAAGAAAAAGAACCGTAAGGGTTTGGCTCGATAGGACGAGGCTTAGCGCGAGGAACGTCTCGGTCGAGGAC
>JBAQMW010000164.1:0-9154 GCA_049303155.1 Thermodesulfobacteriota bacterium
CATCGTAGCCGTGCTCGGGATGATTTACGTGAAGTATTCGTCTCCTGAGACGAGGAAGCGCCTTACGAGGGAATTAGGCGAGGTCTTCGGCTCGAAGAAAAATCGGCCGGCCGGGCCGAAGGGAGCATTTAATAAAAACGCGGAAGATTGATTGTGGTAACCTATTCGAACGGAACGCAAGGCGAAGCGCGCGTTATATCGTAAGGAGGTTTTTCTTGGCATGAAAAAAGCGGCGATGATGGGAGGCACTTTTAATCCCATACACTACGGGCATTTAAGAACCGCCCTTGAGGTCAAAGAAGCCCTGGGTCTAGAGAAGGTGCTTTTTGTTCCCGCCAACGTGCCGCCTCATAAGGGAAACGCGGATCTCGCCCCTGCCGAAGAAAGGCTGGAGATCGTAAGGCTCGCCGTCGAAGGCAACCGGGACTTCGAGGTTTCGGACATGGAGATTAAAAGGGGAGGCAAGTCCTACACCATAGATACGGTGAGGGAGTTTAACACGATTGGCATAGACGTTACCCTTATAGTCGGCGCGGACCAGTTTAACGACATCTCGACGTGGTGCTCCTACGAGGAACTCCTCGATATGGCGGACTTTGCGGTGGTTTCGCGTTTCGGTTTCGCAGCCAAGAAAATCGCCGAGGTTATGCCGATTGAATTGGCGCGTAAATTTTGGTATGATGAAAAGGGAAAAGCGTACGTGAACGGCTCCGGCAGGAAGATTAGATACGTCGCCACGACGCTCCTCGACATATCGTCGAGCGGCATAAGGAGGAGATTCAAGGAGGGATTTTCGGTAAGGTATCTCATGCCCGATATCGTGGAGCGGTATATAAGGGGCAAGGGGCTTTATTGATGGATAAGGCAAACGCAATATTTGGCCACGACCCATGCTTCGCATGGGTACCCCGGCGTTTGCTGAAAAATGCATTTGTGTTTTTTAAAATAATCGAAACATCGCAGAGGAGGATTTCAGACTGACTTCCAAGAAAAAGGCGCTCGAAATAGCAAGGCTTGCGTCAGAAAAAAAAGCCTTCGGCATAACGATACTTGAAATAAAGAAGCTTTCTTCCATAGCCGACTATCTCGTCATCTGCAGCGCGGATTCCGAGAGGCAGGCCGAGGCCATAGGGTATCACGTGGAAGAGGTCCTCCGTAAAAAGAAGGAGCGCCCTCTCTGCATGGAGGGAACCGATACCGGCCGGTGGGTGCTTTTGGACTTTAACGACGTTATCTTGCACGTATTCTTGAGCGAGATTCGCGGCTTTTACGACCTCGACGGCCTCTGGGCCGACGCGTCGAAGGTCGCGTTCAAAGAAGCCAAGACGGCCGCCGAGGGGTGAGTCGTGTCCTTCGTAGCTCAGGCGGGGTACCCACTCCATAGAGTGGGTCGGCCCTGATTGTAACTCAAGGCTTTAGCCTTGAGACATCAGCCCTAAAGGGCTGAGTTACGTAGAGACATCAGCCCTTTCGTGTTGAGTTGACTTGAAGATAATCTTAATAACCGTCGGCAGCATAAAGACGCCTTACGTAAAGCAAGGCGTCTTTGAGTATGCCAAGAGGCTCAAGCGATACGCTTCGTTCGAAGCAATCGCCGTAAAGGAAGAGCTTTATAAGGCGGCCTTGCCGAAAGACGGAGTTCTCCGGAAGGAGGCCGGCTCCATAAGAAAGTTCCTTAAGACGGGGGATTTCATAGTCGCTCTCCTGGACAACGGCAAGGTTACCCCCCGACCCACGCCGCTTCGGGGTACCCATGCGGAGCATGGGTCGGGTGCCCCGAAAGGGGGGTCGGGGGGGATTAAGGAGTTTTCGTCAAAGGAGTTTTCCGGCTTTATCGAGAAGGTCTTTTCCGGCGGCAAGAAGAGGATTGTCTTCATTATCGGCGGGGCGTACGGGCTTGACGCCGGCCTCATCGAAGAGGCGGACTTGACACTCTCTCTTTCCCGCATGACATTACCGCACGAGCTTTGCGCCTTGGTTTTTGTCGAGCAACTTTACAGGGCTTTTACAATCATAAAGGGAGAGCCGTATTCCCATTAAAGCCTGTCATTAGCCTGTCGAAGGGCTGAAGGGTATTTTATAATCGAAATGAAACCCGTGATGCTCATAGTGTTAGACGGCTGGGGCGTTAACAATAAAAAAGACGGCAACGCCATAGAGACCTCCGGAATAAAGAACATCAAAAGACTCGCCTCTATTTATCCTCATACCGAGCTTAACGCGGGAGGCCTTGCCGTGGGCCTTCCCGAAGGCCAGATGGGCAACTCCGAGGTAGGGCATCTTACGCTCGGAGCGGGAAGGGTCATGTTTCAGGAACTTACCCGCATAGGGAAGGCGATTAAAGACGGCTCATTCCGCTCTAATCCCGTTCTTGAAGACCTGCTTCGCGCTCTGAAGGAGAATGGCGCGGCCTTGCATCTGATGGGGCTTGTTTCAGACGGAGGAGTCCACAGCCACGTCGAACATCTCTATGCCATACTCGTTGCCGCCAAAGAGGCCGGCCTTAAAAAGGTCTTTATCCACGCCTTTATGGACGGGCGGGATACGCCGCCAAAGAGCGGCAGACTCTACATGGAAAGGCTCGTTGAAAAAATCCGCGAAATCGGCGTTGGAGAGGTTGCGACCGTTTCCGGACGCTATTACGCCATGGACAGGGACAAGAGATGGGACAGGGTCAAGAGGGCGTATGAGGCGATTGCCGAAGGCATAGGGGTTGAAGCAACAGACCCTGTCGCCGCGATAAATGCCTCCTATTCAAACGGAAAGACGGATGAGTTTATCGAGCCGGTCGTGATAAAAAAGGGAGGCCGGCCCGTCGGAAAGATTTCGGACGGCGAGGCTGTCTTGTTTTTTAATTTCAGGAGCGACAGGGCAAGGGAGTTGACGGGCGTTTTTATTGACGAAAAGTTTTCAGGCTTCGAGAGAAGAAAACCGTTGCTTCGATGTTTCGTTACCATGACGGCTTACGACCCGAAGTTGAATCTCAAGCCGCTTTTTTCTCCGCAGCCTCTTACGAACATACTCGGCGAGGTTTTAAGCCGAAACCGCGTTACCCAGTTCAGGGTTTCGGAAACCGAAAAATACGCTCACGTAACGTTCTTTTTTAACGGCGGGATAGAGACGCCTTTTCCGGGCGAGACCCGGCGTCTCATACCGTCGGTCAAGGACGTTCCGACTTATGACAAATGCCCCGCCATGAGGGCCGTCGAGATAGCGGATTTCGCGATAGACGCGCTCGATAAGGGGGATTTCGGGTTCATGCTCATAAACTTCGCGAACGGCGACATGGTCGGACACACCGGAATCATGGAGGCCGCACAGGAGGCCTGCCGCATCGTTGACGACGCTGTCGAAAGGGTCGTTTCAACGGCTCTACGACGCGGCTGGACGGTCATGCTGACCTCTGACCACGGTAACGTGGAGCAGATGATTGATTACGATACACACGGCCCTCATACCGCTCATACGACAAATCCCGTGCCTTTTATCCTTATGGACGACGCGTTAAAGGGCTGCGTTTTGAGAAAGGGGCTCGGACTCTCTTCGGTGGCCCCGACTGTGCTTAAGATCATGGGAGCGGAGATACCCAAGGAGATGGACGGGGCGATTTTTTGAGGTTTTTGGCCGGGCTGACAATTAATTTCAATGCGAGGAGGAGTTATGCCGCGTAAAGATTCCTATGCGCAGTACCTGACGTGTCCGATGTGCGATTGCGAATTGCCTCTTGGCGGGGACGAAAGGATAGGGGAGGATATATTTTGCACTTTCTGCGAGACCCCGCTTAAACTCAGGAAGGACAAGGAAGAAAAGCTCTATTTGCAAGAGGATTTTTAAGGGCGATTATCGGTAATCGGTGGACGGATAAGATTGTCATTGCGAGGGGGTTTTATCCCGAAGCAATCTCGTCTTTACAATTATGAGATTGCTTCCCGCCACGCTTCGCTCGCGGCTTCGGCTCACTCGCTCGCAATGACGGTTTTTTTGTCATTCCCGCAGTCTTTTGAGCGGGAATCCAGCAGGTATTTTATCTTCTCTGATAACAGTCCACCGGCAACCGATAACCGCCTTATCCCTTTATGCAGGCAATGGGCCTGAGCCGCGCGACCTTCGCGTTGACCCCGGCGTTGTGCATTATGTTTACGACCCTGTCCACGTCTTTATATGCCCCCGGAGCCTCTTCAGCCACTCCGGATTTGCTTCCGCTACGTATTATTATTCCTTTTTCCCTGAGTTCTCTTATTACGTCGGTTCCGCGCCACAGCCTTTTTGCGTGTTGTCTCGAAAGGGCGCGTCCCGCGCCGTGCACCGCGCTCCCGAAGCAGTCCTCCATGCCTTTTTCCGTGCCGCGGAGGATGTAGGATGCCGTGCCCATGGAGCCTCCGACAAGGAGAGGCTGGCCTACCTTTCTGTACGCAGTAGGCACCTCCGGCCTTCCGGGGCCGAATGCCCTTGTGGCGCCTTTACGGTGGACAAGAAGTTTTTTCGTCTTTCCGTTTACAGTATGGTTTTCGATTTTGCAGGTATTGTGCGCGACGTCGTAAAGGAGTTTTATGGTTTCCGGTTTCGTTCCCGTTACGCGTGAAAACGCCATCCTCGCGAGATGAGAGATGGCCTGCCTGTTTGCGAAGGCGCAGTTTATGCCGCAGTTTACCGCGGTAAAGTACCTCCGTCCTTCCTCGCTTTTTATGGGAGCGCAGACGAGTTCCCGGTCTCTTATCGGGATGCCGTATTTTTTGCTTGCCGCTTCCAAAGTCTTCAGGTAGTCGGTGCCTATCTGGTGGCCGAGGGCTCTGCTTCCGCAGTGTATGGCCATGAGAACCTGATCCTTTTCCAGTCCGTAGATTGACGCGGCCTCGTTATCGAATATCTCCTCCACGTACTGGACCTCGAGGTAGTGGTTTCCGCTTCCGAGTGTGCCGATCTGTTTGAACTGCCTTTCCTTTGCCCGCGAGCTTACGTTTTCGGGAAGGGCGTCCGCGACGGCCCCGTTTTCTTCCGTGTATTCGAGGTCTTCGGGAAATCCGTAGCCTCGGTCTATTATGTATTTTGAGCCTTTTACGAGGAGTTCGTCTATCTGATTTTCTTTGAGCCTTATCTCTCCTGTCGAGCCTACGCCCGACGGCACGTCCCTGAAGAGCTGGTTTGCGAGGGCTTCCTTCACAGGCTCCACGTCGTTTCGGAAGAGAGGGGTTTTTAAAACTCTTACCCCGCAGTTTATGTCGAAGCCGACTCCTGCTACGCTTATGACGCCTGTCTCGATGTCGAACGCCCCGACTCCGCCGATTGGAAAGCCGTATCCGGGGTGTATGTCGGCCATGGCTAAAGAGGCGTTTACAATGCCCGGGAGGCACGCGACATTCAAGACCTGTCCGAGGGCAGGGGTGAATCCGCCGGTTCTTTTCTCGTCATAGTCCTTCAAGAGTTCTTCCATTGTTTCTTTGTCTGCGTAAATGCGCCCGGGAACGAGCATGTCGCCGGTTTTTTCCAGCTCGCAGACCCACTCTGTCAGCCTTTTTATCTTTAATGACATTGCCGCGTCCCTCTCTTATATCCTATACGTCTATCACGCATTCGAACACGTGAAGTCCGTCTTTTTCGTAGTATTTAAGGCCTGAGTAGGTAGCGGCCTTGACATCGGTCTTGACCTCGTGCTTTTCCCTGTCGAACGGCTCTCCGAAAGCAGCGCCGATAAAAACGTATCCGGCCCCGGTTTTCTTAATCTCCTGCGTCCGGAGACCTTTAAACGCGAGGCAATGCCTGTCCTGTATGGAGAGCGTTTCGTTTAGCACCTCGACGAAAAGAGCCGCAAGGTCGGGAGCGTCCGCGCCGAACGTTATGCTTATAACGCGCTCTATGGTTTCGAGCGAGAACATCACGTTAAGCACGGCCTCTGCCCCGCAGTCCATAGCCTCTTCGAGGGTCTTGCCTTCCGCCCTTACGCCGACGTCCGATACGTGTTCCATGTATGAGTAAGGCATATTGAAACTTTATGCCATGAACGGCTAAATGTCAATCGCGCTTGACACTGCACTTGACAGATATTGATAAGTTTATGCGGATATGTTAAATATATATGCGTGGGCGACAAGGAATTCACAAAGATCGTAAGCGCGGACGGCAATGACAGGTTAAGGGTGAAAATTATTACGAGTAAGGGCGTTGTCACCGATATTGTCGTCCAATATGAGGCAAGGATAAAGGACAGATGGCATCCCGTGGTGAGGTACGATTGTTCTCACGGTTTTTTCCATCGTGACGTGCTAAATCCAAGGGGAGACGACGAGAAGAAGGTGATTCCAATCGGTAATCTTAAGGACGCGTTGACGTATGCGGAGCAGGACATCATGGACAGGTGGGAGTGGTATAAGGAAAGATTCAGACGGAGGATGAAATGACGAAAAAGGAGATTGCCGCAAGAAATATCGGATTGACTTTTGATTTCATCAGACAGATGATTGATAATCCTGACTCCGTCGAGTCCATCCCCGGTGGAGCCGAGTTGAGTTTTATCGGCACGGACGTTCCCATGACTCCATTGGTAAAAATAAAGGTGAAGACCGCCGCAAATTACATGGTCGGTCATGTATTCGAGCGGGTTAAGGGATAAAAGAAGCGGGATTAGTCGGCGTTGAGCGAAGCCGATTACTACATTTATCAAATTCGCTCCGAACACCGGTATACAATTTTCTTGTAAAACCACGCCCTCCTGTTTATAATTATTCATGGCTCGATATTTTTCGGCGATTAGTGAAGACTCTTTGGCTTTTGCGAAAGGGTCTTTTTTGTTTTTATGAGCGAATTCGTCAACAAAATTAAAAACACCATCAAGAAATATGGCATGCTCGAAAGGGGCAGGAATCTTTGCGTCGCTGTTTCCGGCGGCGTTGACTCTATGGTTCTTTTACACGTTCTTTATTGCCTTAAAGACGAACTGTCTCTCAATCTTTTCGTATGCCACGTAAATCATAACCTTCGGGCGGCCGAGTCTCGTAGAGACCTCGCCTTTGTGAGGGACGCGAGCCAAAGGCTCGGTTTAAGGTTCGTTTCGAGGACTCTTAAAAAAGGCGAGTTGACGGGGCAAAAAGGCGTTTCCCTTCAATCCTTGGCGCGGGATAAGCGCTTCCGTGCGCTTGAAGAGGTTATGAAAGAGCTTCAAGCCGACGTCATAGCCCTCGGCCACAATTCGGGCGACAGCGTCGAGACGTTTTTCATGAGGGTCTTAAAGGGGTGCGGCCTTAAGGGGCTTTGCGGCATACCTCCCGCGAGAGGCCCGTTCATAAGGCCTCTCATCGAAACCTCGCGCGAGGAAATAGATTGCTACGCTAAAAAAGAAGGCGTGCGTCATGTCGAGGACTCGAGCAATAAGACTGATAAGTATCTCAGAAATAGCGTACGCTTGAAACTCCTTCCTTTTATCGAAAAGCAGTATAACCCTTCAATAAAAGATACCGTTCTCCGGACTCAGGCGGCTCTTCAAAGAGACGAATCCTTTATCGAGGCAACGGCAAAGCTGGCGTATCTTTCCTCTGTTATCGAAGAAGGAAAAGGTTTTGTTGCCCTTGACCGGGAAACGCTTCTTTCGCTTCACGAGGCTCTTGTTGCGAGGGTTTTTCTCATGGCGGCCCGGTCTGTGAAGGCAAAGGGAGGAAGGGAAGAGTACGCCCATACGGTAGAGGATTTTCTGTCGGTTGTAAGCAATGCTAAGCCAAACGCGACAATTAAATTTCACGAAGGGCTTTACGCGAGAAGAGAGTACGATAAAATCTTCATGTCGAGGTTAAAACCCCGTTTGCCGCGGCGCAAAGTTGAAGTCCGCCTCAAGGTGCCGGGCAGGACGAAGTTCGGGGAATTCGAGTTCAGGGCGTCTGTCATGGATAAAAGGCCCAAGGATTTTTCTTCGGGAAAGCGGTTCCTCCCTTTCGGGGCACCCGACCCGCTCTCCGAGCGGGTACCCCGAAGCGGCGTGGGTCGTGGAGGCGGTTCCCCCCTTTTACAAAGGGGGGTTAGGAGGGATTTGCAGGAGGGATTGATGACCGCGTATTTCGATATTAAAAGCCTATCCGCCCCTCTTATGGTAAGGACATTCAGGCACGGCGACAGGATTATGCCGCTCGGCATGAAAGGACACAAGAAACTGAAAGACATCTTCGTGGACGAAAAGGTGAGCGCAGGAAAGAGGCTTAAGACGCCTGTTATTACGGCAGGGGACGAGATAGCCTGGGTTGTAGGTTTCAGGCAGTCAGAGTTTTTTAAGGTCAAGACAGGGACGGGAAAGATTCTTAAGATAGAGATTTCGGACTTTGGCTCTTGAGTCGTTGCATAAAGGGAAGGTTTTTGATACATTTAAAATTTGAATTCGCAAGTCCCAAACTGCGGAGTTTCTTCCCATGCTCAGGTCTTATAAAGGCATTACCCCTAAACTTCATGAAACAGTCTATGTTGAGGAAGGCGCTCGCATAATCGGCGACGTCGAAATAGGCGCCCACTCAAGCATCTGGTTCAACGTGGTAGTCCGCGGCGACGTCCATTACATACGCATAGGCGAGAGGACAAACATTCAGGACAATGCGGTTCTTCACGTTACGAAAGACACATACCCCCTTATCATAGGAAGCGACGTTACAATAGGCCATAACGCCGTGCTTCACGGCTGCATCGTGAAAGACCGGTGCCTCATCGGCATGGGGGCAATAATCCTCGATAACGCCGAGATAGGCGAGGATTCGATAATAGGCGCCGCGACGCTCGTTACGGAGAACGCCAAAATCCCGCGGAGAAGTCTTGTCCTCGGCTCGCCGGGAAAGGTCGTGAGGCAATTAAATGACGAAGAGGTTGCGAGGATTTTACAGTCAGCCAAAAACTACATGGCCTACACGCAAAACTATTTGAAAGAAGGCGTGAAAGGCAGATGAGATGCGCCTCGATAGACATAGGAACCAATACATTAAGGCTTCTTATAGCCGAGGCGCGGGGTACCCATCCGGAGGACGGGTCGGGCGGCGCGTTAAAAACCATTGTCTATAAAAGGACGATAACAAGGCTCGGCGGCGGTTATACCGTTGACCACGGCATTTCGAAAGAGGCCTTTGAAAGAACCATTTCGGCAATCGAGGATTTCAAAAAGATTCTGGACGAACAAAATGTTACGCTTGAA
>JBAQMW010000165.1:0-3843 GCA_049303155.1 Thermodesulfobacteriota bacterium
AGCGGCGAAGGGGCGTTCACGCTTTAACAGATTCGTATCAGGGCTGAAGCCCTGAGTTACGCGGGATAATAGAGGGATACATGCTTACGGAAGAACTCAATCTTAATCTGCTTCAAAAGTGCGCCGACTGCGGCGCGTGCTACGATATATGCCCGTCGTGCCTGCATCTGGAGGGTTATGACCCGAGGGCAATCATAAAGAGCATTCTCGCCGGCGATTACGAAAAAGGGCTCGCCTCTGATTCGATATGGCAGTGCCTCGAGTGCCACCAGTGCCTTGAGATGTGTTTTCAGCATTACGGGTTCGAGAACGCCATGACCGCGATGAGGCTTCTCGCCGCGAAAAAGGGAGTTCACCCGGCACAGGTTAAAAGAGGCTTCGACATGTTCGCGAAAACAGGACGCCTCGGAGAGCCGGTTCTTCCGGCGAGAAAAAAGATGAATCTTCCTGAGCCGAAAAAATCCGGCAAAGACGAATTCCTGAAGATGCTTTCGGCTTATAAAGGATCCAAACCGGTCGCTTCAAAGAAAGACGAAGCCTAAGAGGGGTTTAAAGAAAGGTTACCCCCTTTTACAAAGGGGCTGGCTCCCGTTGCCGCAAAGCATTGCAACGGGAAGCGGGGGGATTAGTGAACCACGATTTCGAAAAAGACATATCCGGTTGCGGGTTGACCGGCATAATAAGCAAAAAAAAGAAAAAGCTCGACGGCGGCGTCATTAAGAAATCCCTTTGCCTCATGAACGACAGGGGTAATGGTCTTGGCGCCGGATATGCCGCCTATGGCATATATCCGGAGTTGGAGGATTACTACGCGTTTCATGTGATGTATGATTACGACACGAGCAGGGTCGAGGCCGAGGAATTTCTTCGGGAAAATTACCTCATCGAAAAGATAGAGGAGATACCGACCTCTCCGGTGAAGTCCATCGTCATAAACCCCCTTCTTTTGAGATACTTCGTAAAGCCCAAGAAGGACAGGCTCATAGGGGGTATGAACGAAGACGAGTTCGTCGTAAAGACCGTGATGAAGGTAAATTCCGAGATAGAAGGCGCCTACATATTCAGCTCCGGGAAAAACATGGGGGCTTTTAAGGGCGTCGGCAACCCGTTGGATATAGCGGATTTTTACAGGATAGAGGAATACTCAGGCTACATCTGGACCGGGCACACGAGGTTTCCGACCAATACGCCCGGCTGGTGGGGAGGGGCGCATCCCTTTACTCTCCTCGACTGGAGCATCGTGCATAACGGGGAGATATCGTCTTACGGAATAAACAAGCGTTATCTGGAGATGTATGGCTATAAGCTCACGCTTCTTACCGACACGGAGGTCGTGGCCTATACGCTGGATTTGCTCATAAGAAGCCACGGCCTCGACGTAAAGACGGCGTGCTCGGTATTGGCCGCGCCTTTTTGGAAGGACATAGACAAGATGCCGGAGGACGAACGCGAGGCTTATGTCGCCCTCAGGCTCGCTTACGGGAGCGCGCTTCTTAACGGGCCGTTTTCGATACTCTTCGGCCACGGAAAGGGTCTTGTCGGGCTTAACGACAGGATAAAGCTGAGGCCGCTTGTCATAGGAGAGAAGGACGATTTGGTATTCATGGCGAGCGAAGAGAGCGCGATAAGGGAGATTTGCAAAAACCCCGACAACGTCTGGGCGCCGAGGGCCGGAGAGGCCGTCATAGTGGAGCTTGAAGGCTAAAGATAGACGATAGTCTGTAGCTCAGCCCTTTAGAGCCTGCCCCCGCCCGCTACAAGCGAGGTCTCGCCCGCCATAGGCGAGGCGGACAATCTTAAGCGGGGGGCTGATACAGAAGAAAATATATATTTATATCAGGGCTAAAGCCCTGAGCTACATAAAGATAAAAGATAATGCATCGTCTGATTTGTAGCTCGGTCCGCCTAAGGCGGAGCTGATATAAAAGCAATAAAGCGCTCCACGGAACGATAAGAGAATCAGCCCGGAGGAAGATATGTTCAAGAGTCTCGCGTTGCCGGAATATCTGGCGGCCATAGATACCGATAAATGCATAAGGTGCAAAAGGTGCATCCAGAACTGCGGATGGAGCGTTTACTCCTGGGGCGGCGACAGGGTGCTCATCGATACGAATAAATGCGTAAAGTGCCTCAGGTGCTATCATTACTGTCCGACCGAGGCCATTCAAATACTCGATAACCCGGTAAGGTATCGCAATAACGCCTACTGGGGCTTTCAGCACATAAGGAACATCAAGAGGCAGGCCGAAACAGGCGGCATGCCGATAACAGGAATGGGCTCTGACCAGCCTTATCCCGTGCTTTTCGACAAGCTCCTTCTTGACGCGTGCCAGGTGACGAATCCCTCGATTGACCCTTTGAGGGAGCCGATGGAATTAAGGACTTATCTCGGCAAAAAGCCCTCTGACGTAAGCGTCGAAAGAGGCAAGGACGGAAAGTTAAAACTCAAAACAAAGCTCGCTCCTCAGGTAAAGTTAGCCGCGCCTTTCATGTTTTCGCCCATGAGTTTCGGCTCCATAAGCCTTAACGCGCAGAAGGTCTTGGCAATGGCGGCGAAGGAGTGCGGCATAATAATGAACACCGGAGAGGGCGGGCTACACGAGGACCTTCTTCCGTTCAAAGCGAACATCATGGTTCAGGTGGCGTCAGGCAGGTTCGGCGTAACCCCGGATTATCTTAACGCCGGAGTGGCGGTCGAGATAAAGATAGGCCAGGGAGCAAAGCCCGGAATAGGCGGGCATCTTCCGGGGGAGAAGATACCTCTTGAGGTAGCGAAGACCCGCATGATACCAATCGGCACGGACGCGCTTTCTCCCGCGCCCCAGCACGACATATATTCGATAGAGGATTTGAGGCAGTTGATATACGCCATTAAAGAGGCCACCAACTACACCAAGCCCGTGTCCGTCAAGATTGCGGCGGTGCATAACGTGGCTCCGATAGCCTCCGGCATAGTAAGGGCGGGCGCGGACATCGTCTACATAGACGGCTTTAGGGGCGGTACCGGGGCGGCTCCGAGCATAATAAGAGACCATCTCGGAATCCCGATAGAGCACGCCATAGCCGCGGTTGACGACAGGCTGCGTCAGGAAGGCATAAGGAACGAGGCCTCCATCGTGGCGGCAGGGGGCATAAGGAGTTCGGCCGACGCGGCAAAGGCCATAGCCCTCGGAGCGGATGCCGTGGCGATAGCCACCTCCGCGCTCGTTACCATGGGTTGCACTGTTTGCGGAAAATGCTACACAGGAAACTGCTCTTGGGGCATAACGACCCAGAGGCCGGAGCTTACGGCGAGGCTCGATCCTGAGGTCTTCGCTGAAAGACTCATTAATCTCGTTCATTCATGGGAGCATGAGTTAAAAGAAATACTCGGAGCCTTGGGCGTGAACGCGGTCGAGAGTTTAAGGGGCAGCAGGGAAAGGCTCCGCGGCATAGGGCTCGATACGCAGACGCTTGACATACTCGGAGTGAAACCGGCGGGAAGGTAAAAAGGCAGGGAAAAGGGAAAATGGTGGTAGTTGAAAGGGGTTTATTTAAGGGTTCTCTCCTTTTTC
Source organism: Thermodesulfobacteriota bacterium (assembly GCA_049303155.1). GTDB lineage: Bacteria > Desulfobacterota > GWC2-55-46 > GWC2-55-46 > DRQE01 > JBBTLC01. The sequence continues at coordinate 3,555 of JBAQMW010000165.1, forward strand.
AAAGGAGAGACAGAGAGGATTTGAAGGGCGCAGATTAATCCCCCCAACCCCCCTTTGTAAAAGGGGGGATAAAAAAGAAAAGGGAAAAGGGAAAAAGCAAAGAAAAGAAATATCTTTATTTTTAACCCCTTTTCCCTTAAATCCTATTCCCTGCATTACATAGGAGAGGCAAAACATGTTGGAACTTGACGCCAAAGGCGTTTATTACAAAGAACTTAATGGCAAGGTGCGCGAGGCTGTCTCCAAAGGAGAAAAGGAGATACGCCTTAAAAACGTAAACGGCCAGTAC
>JBAQMW010000166.1:0-2596 GCA_049303155.1 Thermodesulfobacteriota bacterium
CCTCTGCCGCGTTTATGACTTCAACGGCCGTCCACCCCGTGAATACAACGAATAGAGCCGCGGCGGCTATTCTGAAATATGTTCTCGATTTCATGAAAAACTCCTCCTTTCGGAATCAAAAGCTGATTTACTGGCCAGTGGCGAACGAGTGGCATCTGTCGCAGTAAAGGGCCTCCCACGCGACAAGACCGTTGTGGCATTTTCCGCAGAACTCGCCGTTCATTATGGCGGTCATGTTTATGTCGTTGGCGCCTTTCTGCATCTTGAAGATGTCTTCGTGGCAAACCTTGCATTTAAACCTTATGCGGTGGAACCAGTGCGGGAAGAGTACCGGGTTGACTCCGGCCTCCTTCATGCTGTCTATCTTGCTGTTGAGGACGATGTCGCCGTATTCCGCGAATCCCGGCGTGGCCGTTGTCAATCCCCAGCAAATAAGCGCAGCGAGGAGTATCAATAAACCTCTCCTTTTCATTTACGTGCCTCCTTTACGTTAGATAATTTCCCATGTCCGGGAGCTAATGTGTAGGGTATTATATTCCACGACAAGGGGTTCTTGTCAAGGAAATTTTTTAATCTGAATTTAATTTTATCGTGTTGGCCGCCGTGTTTTTGACACGCAGGCGCGCGAGGGACTTATATAATTGAAAACAACCCCTTTGTATGTTATAAAAAGCGCTCCGGTTTCAGAGGGGAATCCTTAAGGAGGTAACTGTTTTGGAGAGGCTTTCGAATTGGAAAAGGAGCGTATACTGTAGCGACGTCGCGAAAGACGACGCCGGACGCGTTCTCACCCTCATGGGCTGGGTGCAGAGGAGAAGAGACCACGGAGGCCTCATATTCGTGGACCTGAGGGACAGAACCGGCATTGTGCAGATTGTCTTTAATCCGGCCGTATCTTCGGATATACACGAAAAGGCGCATCTCATCAGGAACGAGTTCGTGATAGCCATCAAGGGAGTCGTTTCCTTAAGGCCACTTGGCACGGAAAACGCGAACCTAAAGACAGGGCAGATCGAGGTGGCGGTTAAGGAGCTTAAGATACTGAGCGAGGCCGCTCCTCAGCCTTTTACAATCGAGGACGGCACGGACGCGGGAGAGGACATACGCCTTAAGCACAGGTATCTCGACTTGAGGCGTCCGAAACTCCAGAGAAACCTCCTCCTTCGGCACAAGGTTTGCCTTAGCGCGAGAAATTATCTTTCTACCGAGGGTTTTATAGAGATAGAAACTCCCATGCTCACGAAGAGCACGCCTGAGGGGGCGAGGGATTTTCTCGTGCCTTCGAGGCTGAACGCCGGACACTTTTACGCCCTTCCGCAGTCGCCTCAGTTATTCAAGCAGATACTCATGGTGTCGGGTTTCGACAAGTATTTTCAGATTACGCGGTGCTTTAGGGACGAAGACCTCCGCGCCGACCGCCAGCCGGAATTTACCCAGATAGACGCGGAGATGAGTTTCGTGGACGCCGAGGACGTGATGAGTTGCATGGAGGGGCTCATAGAGCGCGTTTTCAAGGAAGCGAGCGGAGCGGAGCTTAAGAGGCCTTTTCCGAGGCTCACCTATGACGAGGCCGTTTCCCGTTACGGCCTTGACGCGCCGGACGTGAGGTTCGGCATGGAACTGAAAGACCTGACGGATATCGTAAAGACGTGCGAATTCAAGGTCTTTAAAGAGGCGGCCTCAAGCGGAGGAGCAATAAAGGCGCTCTGCGCCAAGGGGTGCGCCTCTTTTTCAAGGAAAGAACTTGACGAGTTGACTGCGGTCGCGGCCTTGTTCGGAGGCAAGGGGCTCGCGTGGGTCAAGCTTACCGAAGAGGGCTGGCAATCGCCCATAGCCAAGTTTTTATCCGACGAAGAGAAAAAGGCCATAGAAGAAAGCTCCGGCGCGATGAAGGGCGACCTCTTGCTTTTCTCGGCCGACAGGAAAAGTGTGGTGAATACCGTCTTGGGAAGGGTAAGGCTTGAGCTCGGCAAAAGGCTCGGCCTCATGCCTAAGGAAGGGCTGAGCTTTACGTGGGTTACTGAGTTTCCGATGTTCGAGTATGACGAGGCTGAGAAGCGTTACGTCGCGGTTCATCATCCCTTTACGTCCCCGATGGACGAGGACTTGGATAATCTGGAGAGCGAGCCTCTTACCGTCAGGGCAAAGGCCTACGACCTCGTATTAAACGGCACAGAACTCGGCGGCGGCTCAATAAGGATTCACTCCACTGATGTGCAGTCAAAGGTGTTTTCGCTCCTCGGCATAGGGGAGAGCGAGGCAAGGGAGAAGTTCGGTTTTCTCTTGGACGCGTTGTCTTTCGGCGCACCTCCGCACGGAGGCATTGCCTTCGGCCTCGACAGGCTTGTCGCCATAATGACGGGAAGCGAATCCATAAGGGACGTCATAGCGTTTCCGAAGACCCAGAAGGCCTTCTGCCCCATGAGCGAGGCGCCTTCCGAGGTAAGCCGTAAGCAACTCGAAGAACTTAGCATAAGGGTGATGAAGAAGGAGTAGGCGTCCCGTTGAAGTCACAGGCGCACCTTTTATTGACAACCCTCCATGCAGGGTTTGTTACCGGCAGGTTAATAGCCCTTTTTAACGGTATGCGTAAAGG
>JBAQMW010000167.1:0-2206 GCA_049303155.1 Thermodesulfobacteriota bacterium
CGATTGACGCGGGGCAGGTCTGCGACAGGTTTTTCTTTTCAACGGCAGGCATGGGACTCGACGCCTCCATATCAAAGAGCTACGACGAGAGGGCAAGGAGGAGTTTCAGGCGCGGCATTCTTCCCTATATACCTCTTGCGGTAATGGAGTATTTTAGATACGATTCGGGCGAGGTTTTCATAAAGCACGACGAGGGGCACATGAAGGTATCGCCGCTTTTCTTGACCGTAGCCAATACCGGCGAATACGGCGCCAAGGCCGTCATCGCGCCCGAGGCCTGCCCGGACGACGGGTATTTCGACTTATGCGTGGTCGAGGACAGGGGTTTCTTTAACGCCCTTTCCTTCACGAGAAAACTCTTTAACGGCAAAGTGAATACCATGAAAAATTATAGGACTATCAGGACAAAAACAGTCGAGGTAGTCAAAAAACAGCCCGGCGTCATGCAGATAGACGGCGAGCCGTTAGGTTGCGGCGAGAAGGTTACGTTCACCATGAGGCCAAAGGCCTTGAAGGTGTGGGTTCCATAGAAATGACCAAAAAAGACATATTGCTTGGCGACACGGCCGAAGGCATCGGGGTACCAGCGCCGAACGGCGCGGGCATGGAAACGCTTTTTACGGGGCTTCCGGACAGGCAAAAATTAGCGGTTGCATATAAGCACCTCGAAGACCTGCGTAGCCTTAACGGCGGCTACATCGCCTCTCCTTATAAGGGGCAAAATGGCGGCGACCGTTACGACGTCTTCTGGCTCCGCGACATAATGTACGCCACCTATGCGAACGAGTACGTCGGCTCTTACGACAAGATGATAGAGAGTTACAGCCTCATCCTGAGGATATTTCAGAAGTACAGGCATAAGATATCGAGCGGCGCGAGAAAGCGCCACTATCTCGGAAGCTGCGCCGCCGAGGTCATACACGCGAGGGTGCATCCCATAACGCTGGAGGAGATAACCCACCAGTGGGGACACCATCAGTTGGACATATTCGGGCTTTTTCTCTATAAGACGGGAGACCTCATAAAAAAAGGGCATAACGTGCCGGGCACGGACAAGGCCGAGTCCCTATTGCTCTTTAGGGATATAGTGCTTTACCTTACGACCGTCGGGTGGCACTCGAATCCCGACTTTGGAATGTGGGAGGAGGGGCCTGAGGCGCACTCGTCGAGCGTTGGGAGCGTTTTGGCAGGCCTTACCATGTGGCACGATGACGGGTATTATCACCATAAGTATTCCCAAAATATAGACCTCTACGATTACGTGCCCGTGCCGCAGGAGTTTTTGGAGATAGGCAGGGCTTCGCTCGACAGGATGCTTCCTTCCGAATCGGCGTCGAGGCCGCACGACATGGCTCAATTAAGCCTCATATGGCCGTATAACATCGTAACCGAGGCTCAGGCCGCGGCCATAGTAAAGAACATAGAGCATAATCTCGTAAGAAAAAACGGCCTCGCGAGATACCCCGGCGACCGTTATTATAATTCCAGTCCGGAAACTCCCTTTGGCAACGAGGCGGAGTGGCCGCTCGGTTTCGCGTGGCTCTCCATCGCCTATTCCAAGTTGGCGATGAGGGCGCTTAATACCGGAGACATGTTCCCCGCTCCGAAGGAAATGGTCGAGAAGGCGCGGCACTACCTTGAGCAGTGCGAGGCCGTCATGACCCCTGACGGCAAGGTCCCGGAACTCTATTCCGGCGGCAAGATGAACTGGAACACCCCTTTGGCGTGGGCGCAGAGTTTGTACATAGTGGCGCACCAGAGCCTTTCCCACGTCGAAAGCATCGTTACGAAGAAAAAACCGGTTGTATAACCTTCCCGGTTCCGGAGCGAAAACTTGGGCAATCCAGTTGAAGAGAGAAAATCCTCTAAGTTAAATCCGGCGGCCTTTCGCGCCACAATCATAAACATCTTTTGTAACGGCGGCTTATTCCTTCTTAAACTCTACTCGGCCATTCTTTCGGGAAGCATCGCGCTTTTATCCGAGGCCTTCAATTCCCTGACCGACATGGTTTCTTCGATTGCGATATTCGTCTGCGTGAAGATAGCCGACAAGGAGGCGGACGAGGGGCATCCCTTCGGGCATAAAAGGGCGGAGCCCGTGGCCGGGATAACCGTGGCGGTCTTCGCGGCGGTGCTGGGATTCCAGATAATAAAGAGTTCCGTCGAGAGGATTCTTAAAGGCGGCGACGGGCTTTCGATAACGTGG
>JBAQMW010000168.1:0-5664 GCA_049303155.1 Thermodesulfobacteriota bacterium
GCCGTGTACGACGCCATAACGAGGATGGTGCAGGACTTTTCGCTCCGCTACCCTCTCGTGGACGGACAGGGCAACTTCGGCTCGGTTGACGGCGATTCGCCGGCGGCCATGCGTTACACCGAAATCAGGATGGCGCGGATTTGCGGCGAGCTCCTCGCGGACATAGAAAAAGAGACCGTGGATTTCGGGGTCAATTACGACGGCTCGCTCAAAGAACCGAAGGTCATGCCCGCCGCGGTCCCGAATCTTCTCGTCAACGGCTCTTCCGGCATAGCGGTCGGCATGGCCACGAACATGCCGCCTCACAACTTAAGAGAGATAATAGACGCGATACTCTACGTCATAAAAAAGCCCGACGCCAAGCCCGAGGAACTCATGAGGCTCGTGCCGGGGCCGGACTTCCCGACCGGAGGCTTTATCCACGGCAGGGAAGGCATAAGGGACGCGTACAAAAACGGCAGGGGAATAATACAGATTAGGGCCAAGGCGGGGTTCGAGAAGCATCCGAGGACCGGACGCCAGAGCATCGTCGTAACCGAAATACCCTACATGGTCAACAAGGCGAGACTCATCGAGAAGATCGCCGAACTCATAACCGACAAGAGGATAGAGGGCATATCCGACATAAGGGACGAGTCCGACAGGGACGGGATGAGGATAGTCATCGAGCTTAAAAGGGACGAGGCGGCGGAGGTCGTTCTGAATAATCTCTACCTCCACACGCAGATGCAGTCCGCGTTCGGCATCATCAACTTGGCTATTGTCGACGGGCAGCCAAAGGTCTTAAGCCTTTACGAACTCATTAACGAGTTCGTAAAGTTCCGGAAAGAGGTCGTAACGAGACGCACCATATTCGACCTCAACAAGGCGAGGGGAAGGGCGCATATACTCGAAGGCTTGAAGATTGCCATAGACAACATTGATGCGGTCATAAAACTAATAAGGGCGTCTATGTCGCCGGAGGAGGCGAGGGAAGGGCTCGTAAAGAAGTTCGAACTCAGCGCGCCTCAGGCTCAGGCCATACTCGACATGAGGCTCCATAGGCTCACCTCCCTTGAGAGGGAGAAGATAATCGCGGAGTATAAAGAGGTCTTGGCCTTCATAAAGAAGTGCGAAGAGATACTCGCCACCCCGAAACTCCTTATAGACATAATCGTCGAGGAACTCAAAGCCGTCCGGGAAAGATTCGGGGACGACAGGAGAACCGAGATAGTCGATAAGACCGGCGACATAACCATAGAGGACATCATAGCCGAAGAGGACATGATAGTTACCATTTCGCACAAAGGCTACATAAAGAGAAACCCGACGAGCCTTTTTAGGATACAGAGGCGCGGCGGAAAGGGCAAGATGGGGATGAGCACCGGAGACGAGGATTTCGTATCGAGCGTTTTCGTCGCCTCGACCCACAGCCACATACTCTTCTTCACGGACAAAGGCAAAGCGTACTCCTTGAAGGTTTACGACATACCTCAGGCCGGACGCGCGGCAAAGGGCAAATCCATCGCGAACCTCTTAAACCTCTCTTCCGGCGAGATGCTGACGGCGCACCTGCCCGTTAGGGAGTTTAACGAGGGATATTTTATCGTCATGGGCACCAGTAGAGGCGTCATAAAGAAGAGCGACCTCATGAGTTTTTCCAACATACGCTCCGGGGGCCTGATAGCGGTAAATCTTGACGAGGGCGACAGTCTCATAAAGGCCCGCCTCACGAACGGCAAAAACGGCATATTCCTCGGCACTAAAAAAGGCATGGCCATAAGGTTTTCCGAAGAAGACGTCCGCGAAATGGGGCGGCAGGCAAGGGGCGTCAGGGCGATTAAGCTTGATAAGGACGACATCGTCGTCGGCATGGAGACCGTGGACGACGCTTCGATGACCATGCTCACGGTTACGGAGAGGGGCTACGGCAAGAGGACGGAGTTGTCCGAATACAGGCTCCAGTCGAGGGGCGGGAGCGGCATAATAAACATAAAGACCTCCGACAGAAACGGAAACGTCGTGGCCATAGCGCAGGTGAAGGACATGGACGAGATAATGATAACGACCGACAAGGGCAAGATAATAAGGATAGAGATGAAGGGCGTGCCGATTATAGGGAGAAATACCCAAGGCGTGCGCCTTATGGACATAGATAAGGAAGAAACCCTTACGGGCATAGCCCCGATAGCCGAGAAGGAAGAGGAAGCGGTGGAAGGCGAGGGGGAAGAGGTTTAAGGAGGGGCAAACGCAATCTTTGGCCACGACCCGCCCTATGGGGCGGGTACCCCGGCGTTAAAACCGTCCTGCGGACGGCACATTGAATCAATAAGCCAAGGCGGCATGGCATAGTTATGGAGAAGATTGAAGCATTATGGGTCAAGGGCTCAGCCCTTGTCCAAATACTCACATACCTAAAAAAGTATGCTCCGTTTTGTCCGACCGGTTTTTCCTTGTCTTTGGCTCACGACCCATCCTTCGGATGGGTACCCCGGCGTTTGCTTAAAACAATGTATTTTCCCGGCAAACGCATTTTTCGGATTCGAGTCACGGTTCTTTCGGCCATATGCGCCGTCTTTATCTTCGGCTGCGGCCCGAAAGGCGAGGAAAAGTTCTTCTTTGAAGCCGAGCAGGCCTTGATAGCCGGCAATTACGATTCCGCGATAGAGAAGTTCACGGACTTCGTCACTCATTACCCCGGAAGCGAGTTCGCCGCGGAAAGCCAGTACAGGATAGGCTACATCCACAGCCGGCACTTGCGCGACGCGAAGAGCGCCATGGACGCCTACGCCATACTCTTTCGCCTTTATCCGAAAAGCCCGCAAGTGGCGTTCGCCAGAGAAGACATGGCGGCCATTTATTCTTCGTCGGGCGAAGAGAGGAAGGCCATAGGAGAGTACGCGCGGCTCATGGAGAATGGCCCCTCGGCCAAAAAAGACTTCTACCGTTATCAGATAGCCATGGGCTACATAAGGCTGAACGACTTCCGTCAGGCCCGCATAGAATTCGAGGAAATACTTAAAACCATTTCCATATCATCTTCCCCGCTAAAGCCGCAGGCAAAACTTCAGATAGCGAACACCCATTACCTTGAAGGCAACATGGACGAGGCCGTAAAGGCCTATGACAGGGTAATGAGCGATTATAAAGGCGATAGCGTTTACGCCGACGAGGCCAAACTCGCCAAAGCGAGTGTTTTGGCGGAGACCGGGATGCTCAAGGAGGCGCTGGTTTTGCTTATCGAGCTTAAGGAGGAGTATCCCAATAAAGACGTGCTCGGCATAAAGATAGACTCAACGCTCGAGAGATTAAGGCACTTAACTCCAGGACAGCACGGCGAATCGGAGAGTCCGGCGGCGCCGGGAAAGGATAAGTAGATGGCGGGTATTTCGGTAATAGGCGCCGGGAGCTGGGGCACGGCCATAGGTGTTTTGGTTTCGGGTAAAGGCCGGAATGTAACCCTTTGGGCGAGGAGGAGCGAGTTCTGCGATACCCTCGATAAGGAGAAAGAAAACAAGTTATACCTGCCGGGCATAAAATTCCCGGAGACATTAGGCGTTACCTCGATCCTCGAAGACGCGCTTGAAGGATCTCATATAGTCGTTTGCTGCGTGCCGTCTCACGGAATAAGGGAGGTTTTTAAAGGCGTCCGTCCGGCCGACGGCGCGATAATAGTGAGCGCCTCAAAGGGCATCGAGCAGAAGACGCACCTTACCCCTTCCGGCATACTTAGTTCGGTTTTGCCGGAGGGTTTCAATGAGCGCATCGCCATAATTTCCGGCCCGACCTTTGCCAAAGAAGTAAGCATGGGGCTTCCTTCGGCCGCGTGCGTCGCGGCCAAGTCCATTGCCGTCGCCGAGGAGGTGCAGGAGGCCTTTTCAACGCCGTGTTTCAGGGTTTATACCAATACCGACACAATCGGGGTGGAGTTAGGCGGGGCCATGAAAAACGTCATAGCCATAGCATCGGGAATCTCCGACGGCCTCGGCCTCGGCAGTAACGCGAGGGCCGCTTTGATAACGAGGGGGCTTAAGGAGATATCAGTTTTAGGTTTGGCAATGGGTGCGAACGAGGCCACCTTCTACGGCCTTTCCGGGCTCGGAGACCTTGTGCTTACCTGTACAGGGCCTCTTTCGAGAAATTATACGTTAGGCCTCGCGATAGGCAGAGGCCATAAGCTCTCCGAGATACTCGGAGAGATGAAGATGGTTGCGGAGGGGGTAAAAACGTCCTTTGCCGCGAGAGAACTCGCCGCGGCAAAAGGCGTCGAGCTTCCCATCACCGAGCAGGTCTGCAAAGTCCTTCATGAAGGCAAAAGTCCAAAAGTCGCCGTTCTGGAACTCATGGCAAGGGGGCTTAAGCACGAGTTTTGATAAGGGCAAGATTGACCATCGTAATTGAAAGCCCACAGGTTGAAAACACCCGGCAAGGCATGTATACTTAAGGAGATTGTTTCGGCCTCGCCCCGGCGCCGGATAAAAAAGGAGTGTCCCTACAATTCCCCCCTGTATCTTGCGGGCGTATCTCCGGAGAGGCTTTATCGTTATTATTACGGCTCGCGATAGCATAAAATCTTTACGCAAGTGATTCGTTTCTGTCATGCTGAACTTGTTTCAGCATCTCGTTTGGAGATATAAGGACAGACCCTGAACCGAGTTCAGGGTGACAAAACAGAAGGAGGTTCTGAATGCTTTTAAAATCCGAAGGCGAGATTAACGACCTTTTAAAAGGTGTTTTAAAACAAGGAGAAAAGTTAGAGGTTCTGGACGAGGGCCGTTTAAGAAAAGAAATTATTGACAGGCTCGTTTATAACGCGGTTTTCAATCCGGATAAAGACGTAGCCGACGGCGCGAGGCACGTGATAGAGCAGTGCGCCGTTACCCTCGGCGCTTATCCGGCTTCCATACAGGGCCTTTACGACGCCATGGGCAGCGGCGAGGTCAAGGGCTTTACCGTGCCGGCCGTGAACATAAGAGGCCTTACCTATGATACGGCGAGGGCGTTATTCAGGGCCGCGAAAAAGAACTCATCCGGCGCCTTTATATTCGAAATCGCGAAAAGCGAGATAGACTACACCATGCAGAGGCCCTCCGAGTTCGCGGCCTGCGTTCTTGCCGCCGCGATAAAGGAAAACTACAAAGGGCCTGTGTTCATACAGGGCGACCACTTTCAGGTTAATGCCAAGAAGTATTCTGTTGACAAGGGCGAGGAGATAGCCGGCCTTAAGACGCTTATAAAAGAGGCTTTGGACGCGGGTTTTATGAACATAGACATAGACGCCTCGACTGTGGTTGACCTCACGAAGGCCGATGTATTTGACCAGCAAAAACCCAATTACGAGATAACGGCCGCGTTGACGGTTTTCATAAGGGATATCGAAAGGCCGGGCGTTACTGTTTCCATAGGCGGCGAGATAGGCGAGGTCGGAGGCAAGAACTCCACCTCGGAAGAATTAAAGGCCTTCATGGACGGATACCTCCGCATACTCGGCGGCAACATGAAGGGCATCAGCAAAATCAGCATACAGACGGGCACGAGCCACGGAGGGGTTCCTTTGCCGGACGGCTCCATAGCAAAGGTCAAGGTGGATTTCGACACCATAGAGAAACTCTCCGCCATGGCGAAGCGCGATTACGGCCTCGCCGGAGCGGTGCAGCACGGGGCAAGCACTTTGCCGGACGACGC